>NZ_JBEZFS010000029.1:0-148824 GCF_040649575.1 Nonomuraea sp. NPDC048916 | reverse complement strand
TTCACCCTCAACGGCACAGACCATGCCAGCCACCGCGAGCAGGGCAGCATGATCCGCCGCTACATCGCCTGGCGCAACCGCAACACTCACAACCCCCGCCTACGCAGGATCATCAACAGGGCGAACGTGGCCTGATGCGGCACTAGTAGGCGCGGGCGTACCAGCGGCCCTCACCGCTCCGGTCGAGCGTCAGCGGCACCCCGAAGGTGTGCGACAGGTTTTCGGCCGTCATCACGTGATCGAGCGGCCCCTGCGCCACGACCGAGCCGTTGCGCAGCAGCAGCCCGTGGGTGAAGCCGCTCGGCACCTCCTCCACGTGGTGCGTGACCAGCACCAGCGTGGGCGAGCGGAAGTCGCCGGCGAGCGCCGACAGGCGGCGCACCAAATCTTCGCGGCCCCCCAGGTCGAGCCCCGCGGCGGGCTCGTCGAGCAGCAGCATCTCGGGGTCGGGCATCAGCGCGCGGGCGATCTGCACCCGCTTGCGCTCGCCTTCGGACAACGTGCCGAACCGGCGGCGGATCAGATGGGCCGCCCCCAGCATGTCGATCAGTTCGACGGCCCTGGTGACGTCGTTGGAGTCGTATTCCTCGGTCCAGCGGCCCATGATCCCGTAGGAGGCCGTCAGCACCAGGTCGATGACCTTCTCCTCCGCCGGGATGCGGTCGGCCAGCGAGGAGCTCGCCAGCCCGATGCGCGGCCGCAGCTCGAAGACGTCCGCCTGCCCCAGCCGCTCGCCGAGCACCTCGACGACGCCTTCGCTCGGATACAGCAGCGTGGCCGCGACCTGCAACAAGGTGGTCTTGCCCGCGCCGTTGGGCCCGATCACGACCCACCGCTCGTCCTCGTTGACCGTCCAGTCGATGCCGCGCAGCAGGGCCGCTCCGTCACGCCTGACGGCGACGTCCTGGAGCCGCAGCACCTGACCACCCATCCCCGGATCCCTCCCTATGCGGAACGCTCGCGTGGAGAACGCTCGTGGACAAACCTATTGCAGGGCGAGCGCATATCGTGGATCAGTGCGCCCTGAATCACCTATCTCAGCCATCCTGGTCGCCTGGGGCAACGCCTGGTTGTCCGGCCACGCCGGGCTCGACGAGGCCGCCGACCGCGTCGAAAACACCTGTGGCCCCACCGTCGTGGACGAGATGCCGCTCCGCGCCTACCTCGCCGGCCTGCGCGCCGACGGTCTCCACGAGTTCCGGCTGGCGCTGCCCGCGCCCGGCGACCCGCTCGGGCTCTCCGGGCCGCCGGCGTTCAACTCGGCCGCCGTCGACGCCGGACAGGCGGCGATCGCCGTATTCCCCGACCGGCGCCTCGGCCTGGTGCCCTCCCCCGACCTGCGCGGCTCCTCCTACGTGGGGGTGCGCCTCACGGTGCACGACTCGGGGCCCGTCCGGCCCGACCTGCCGTCGGTGGCCGAGGCCGAGCAGCAACTGTCGGTCGCGATGCGGGCGGCCACCGAGGCCCTCAGCTCGGTCGACGGCCCCGCGCAGGTCCGTCCCGACCGGCTCGCCCACGCCGACGGCGCGCTCGCGCCCGGCTACCCCGCGCGGGCCCACCGGATCTGCGCGCTGGCCACCCGGCTGGCCGCGGTGCTGCGGCTGGCCGACGAGAGAGGGCTCACCTCGGGGCAGATCGCCGCCCGCGGCACCGCCCTGCGCGACCTCGACCACTCCATACGACGAGCCATCGTGGCCGCGCACCACGCCATCTTCGAACCGGTCCGCAACCCGTGACGGGTCAGGCCAGCCCGTGCCGCACCGCGTAGAGAGCGGCCTGGGTGCGGTCCTGGACACCCAGCTTCATCAGCACGTTGGAGACGTGGGTCTTGACCGTCTTCTCGGCGACGGCCAGGCTCCTCGCGATCTCGCGGTTGGAGCGGCCCCCGGCGATCAGCGCGAGCACCTCCCGCTCGCGCTCGGTCAGCGGCACCGGCCCGGGCACCCCGGCCGCGCCGTCGCCGGCCAGCACCGCCTCGGCCGCCTCCGCCGCCAGCAGCACCTGCCCGCCGTGCACCGCGCGCACGGCCTGCACCAGCGCGGCCGGGTCGACGTCCTTGTAGAGGAACCCGGCCGCACCCGCCCGCATCGCCGGAGCCACGTCGGCCGGATCGCTCACCGAAGTGAGCACCACCACCCGGGTGGGCGACCCGACCAGCCGCTCCAGCGTGCCGATGCCGTCGAGCACCGGCATCCTCAGATCGAGCAGCAGCACGTCGGGGGCCAGCTCCCCGACCAGCTCGACGGCCCGCGCCCCGTCGGCCGCCTCACCCACGACCGAGATGTCGTCCTGCAGGTCGAGGAAGGTGCGCAGGCCCTGGCGTACCACTGGGTGATCGTCGGCGATCAGCACCCGGATCACACGCCCACCTCCATGCGGACCGTCGTCCCCCGGCCGGACGCCGTCTCCACGGTCATGACGCCCCCCACGGACTCGGCCCGGTCGCCCATCGAGATCAGGCCGAGGCCACGCGACTCGGCCTGCTCGAAGCCCCTGCCGTCGTCGGCGACCGACAGCACGAGCTTGCCGCCCTCGGAGACGAGCCGCACGGACACCTCGGCGGCGCCGGCATGCCTCAGCGCGTTGTGCAGCGCCTCCTGCGCGAACCTCAGCACGGCCACCTCCACCGCGGAATCGAGCGGCGGCAGGGTGTCGCAGCCGAACGTGACCCGGGTGGGATGCAGCCGGTCGAGCAGGCGCACGTGCTTGCGCAGCGTCTCGGCCAGGCCGTGGCGGTCGAGCTCGGCCGGGCGCAGCTCCACGATCACCGCCCGCAGCTCCGACAGCGCCTCGCCCGCCAGCCGCTGAACCCTCTGCAGCTCGGCCGCCGCCCTGCCGGGGTCGCTCTCCAGCATCGTCGCGGCGGCCTGCGCGGTCAGCCGCAGCGAGAACAGCTTCTGGGTGACGGCGTCGTGCAACTCGCGGGCCATCCGGTTGCGCTCCTCCAGCATGGCCAGCTCGCGCCCTCGTTCGTACAGCATGGCGTTGGTCAGCGCGATCGCGGCGTGCGCCGCGAAGAGCGTGAGCAGGTCCTGGTCCTCCCGCGTGAAGCCGCCCTCGGCGCGCTTGTTGGCCAGGAAGATGATGCCGAGCACCTCGTCGCCGTCGAGGATCGGCACACCGAGGAAGTCCTTCATCACCGGGTGTGCCTTCGGCCACCACTCGAACCTGTGGTCCTCGCGCAGGTCGGGCAGCCGCACCGGGGCCGCGTCGCGGAGCATCGCGCCGAGCATGCCATGCTGCCGGGGCAGCGGACCGATCGCGTCCCACTGCTTGTCGGTGAGCCCCTCGGCGACGAACTCGGCGAACGACCCGTCCTCGTCGGGCACGCCGAGCGCGGCGTAGCGGGCGTCGAGCAGCCGCTGCGCCGAACGGACGATGACCTGCAACACCTCGCGCACCGACAGGTGCCGGGTGACCGCGAGCACGGCCGCGCTCACGGCCTGCAGGATCTCGTCTCTGTCGGACCTCACGAGCCCACTCTATGGTCCTAGGACGAAGTACCCAGGCCCGGACGAGCCTTCAGCCCGATGTCCGGCCGGCGCCCCGTTCCTACCGTCAGAGCATGACGAACACCGCACTCATCACCGGCGCCTCCCGCGGTCTCGGCCTCGCTCTCGCGAGATCACTGGCCAGCGCGGGATGGAATCTCGTGCTCACCGCCCGCGGCGCGACCGACCTGCGACAGGCGGCGGCCGAGCTGGGCGCCACGGCCCTGCCGGGCGACGTGACCGATCCCGCGCACGTCGAGCGCCTCTCCCTGGCCGTGCCGGAGCTGGACCTGCTGGTCAACAACGCGAGCGACCTCGGCGTGACACCGCTGCCGCCCCTGGCCGGCTACCCGCTGGAAGCGTTCAAGCTGGCACTGGAGACCAACGTGACCGCGCCCCTCGCCCTGATCCAGGCCACGCTGCCCGCCCTGCGCGCCAGGCGCGGCGCCATCGTGAACATCACCTCCGACGCCGCCACCGGCGCCTACGCGGGCTGGGGCGGCTACGGCGCCGGCAAGGCCGCTCTGGAGCAGTTGTCGAACGTGCTGGCCGTCGAGGAGCCCGACCTGGCCGTCTGGTGGGTCGACCCCGGTGAGATGAACACCCGCATGCTGGCCGACGCCGTCGGAGCCGAGGAGGCGGCCGGCGCCACCGACCCCGCCAAGGTCGCCGCGGCCCTGCGCGACCTGGTCGGCTCCCGCCCCGCGAGCGGCCGGGTGAGCCTGCAATGAGCGCGGCGCTCGACTTCGCCCTGCCGCCCGCGCTCTCCGCCCACGAGCCGCCCGAGGCCAGAGGCCTGGCCCGCGACGCCGTCCGCCTGCTGGTCTCCCGGGGCCGGCGGACGCCGGAGCACCACCGCTTCACCGACCTGCCCGGCCTGCTCGATCCCGGAGACCTGGTCGTGGTCAACAACTCCGCGACGCTGCCCGCCGCCGTCCGGCTCGACAGGCTCGCGGTGCACTTCTCCACCGCGCGGGAGGACGGCACCTGGCTGGTCGAGCTGCGCCGCCGCACCTCCCAGGCCACCGAGCCGTACGGCGGGGGCGAGCCGGGCGAATGGCTGCCCATGCCGGGACAGGCCACCCTGCGGCTGATCGGCCGCGAGACGCCACGGCTGTGGCGGGCCGCCCTCGACCGGGACGTGCCCGCCTACCTCGACGCCCACGGGGTGCCGATCCGCTACTCCTACGTCGAACGTGACTGGCCGATCGACGCCTACCAGACCGTGTTCGCCACCGTTCCGGGCAGCGCCGAGATGCCGAGCGCGGGCCGGCCGTTCAGCACCGGCCTGGTCACGGCGCTGGTCGCGCGTGGCATCCAGATCGCGCCGATCACCCTGCACACCGGCGTCGCCTCACCGGAGAAGGACGAGCCTCCCTACGCCGAGAGGTACGCGGTGCCCGCCGCGACCGCCCGGCTGGTCGAGCTGACCAGGAGGAACGGCGGCCGGGTCGTGGCGGCCGGCACCACCGTGGTCCGCGCCCTGGAGACGGCCACCGGCGAGGACGGCCGGGTCACCGCCTCCGCCGGATGGACCACACACGTCGTCACCCCCGAGACCGGCGTCAGGACCGTGACCGGGCTCATCACCGGCCTGCACGAGCCGCGGTCCAGTCACCTGATGATGCTGACCGCGATCGCCGGCGCCGGCCCCCTTGGCCGCGCCTACGAGGAGGCGCTGCGCGAGGGATATCTGTGGCACGAGTTCGGCGACGCGCACGTCCTGCTCGATACCTAGTCGCCACCCTGCGACCCGAGCATCCGCGCGGGCGCAGTACCGTGACCTGATGTGGACCAGCGCACCCTCCTGATCACCTTCACGGGCCCCGACCGACCCGGCGTCACCTCACGGCTCTTCTCCGTGCTGTCCGGCTTCCCGGTGACCGTGGCCGACATCGAGCAGGTCGTCATCCGGGGCAGGCTCACGCTCGGCGTGCTCGTCGCCTACGCGGGCGGCCCCTCCACCGGCACGGGCAGCACCCTCGGCGCCATGTGGACCGCCGTCGAGAGGGTGGCCGAGGACCTCGGCATGGAGGTCGAGCTGGCCACCGGCTCGCAGACCAAGGAGCAGCGCCGCCGCGGCCGCCTGTCCGTCAGCGTGCTCGGCGCGACGCTGCAGCCCGCCGCCATCGCCGGCATCGCCGGGCGCATCGCCGCCGCCGGGGCCAACATCGACCGCATCGAGCGGCTCGCCCAGTGGCCCGTCACCTGCATCGAGCTGTCCGTCTCGGGCGCCGACCCCGCCGCCCTCCGCGTCGAACTGGCCGCCGAGGCCGCCGCCCAGCAGGTGGACGTGGCCGTGCAGCGCACCGGCCTGTCCCGGCGGGCCAAACGGCTCATCGTCATGGACGTCGACTCGACCTTGATCCAGGGCGAGGTCATCGAGCTGCTCGCCGCCCACGCCGGCTGCCTGGAGGAGGTCGTACGGGTCACCGGCGAGGCCATGCGGGGCGAGCTCGACTTCGCCGAGTCGCTGCGGCGCCGGGTCAAGCTGCTCGAAGGGCTGCCGGCCGAGGTGTTCGAGCGGGTCCGCCAGGAGGTCGTGCTCACACCCGGCGCCCGCACACTCGTCCGCACCCTCAAGCGGCTCGACTACCGCTTCGCCATCGTCAGCGGCGGCTTCACCCAGATCACCGACGCCCTGGTCGAGGACCTGGGCATCGACTACTCCGCGGCCAACGTGCTCGAGGTCGTCGACGGCAGACTCACCGGCAAGGTCGTCGGCGACATCGTCGACCGGCCGGGCAAGGCCCGTGCGCTCGAACGGTTCGCCCGCGAGGCGCGGCTGCCCATCAGCCAGACCGTGGCCATTGGCGACGGGGCCAACGACCTCGACATGATCGCCGCCGCCGGGCTCGGCATCGCCTTCAACGCCAAGCCGGTCGTCCGCCAGGCCGCCGACACCGCCGTCAACACGCCCTACCTCGACTCGATCCTCTACCTGCTCGGCATCTCCCGTGACGAGGTGGAGGCCGCCGACGCCGAGGACGGCGTGCTCAGCCGGTGACCCCGGTCAGTCCTCCTTCGGATCCCACCGCATGACCAGGTCTCCCTCGCCCGGCCCCAGCTCGGTCCACGCCGACTTGGCGCGGATCACGGCGAACGCGCCCGGCCGGAACACGTAGTCGCCTCCGGCCAGCCCGACGGCCAGCTCGTGCGCGCCCGGGTTGTGGCCGCACAGCACCACGGTCTCGACGTTGGTGTCGGTCCGCCTGAGCAGCTCCAGCAGCTCGTCGGGGTAGGCCCCGTAGATCTCCCGCTCGAAGCTCGGCTCGAGACCCGGGAAGGCCAGCTCGGCGGTGCGCCGGGTGCGCAGGGCAGGCGAGCACAGCACCAGCTCGGGCGCCAGCCCCATCGCCCGGATCTGCTCCCCCGCCCGCTCGGCGTCACGCTCGCCCCGGCCGGTCAGCGGCCGACCCCGGTCGGCCAGGCCCGCCACGTGGGCGGCCTTGGCATGCCGGAGCACGATCAGTGTGCGCACCGCGTCACACTCCTCTCGACGCCCACATGGCCAGGCCGACGAGGACGGCCAGGATGACCAGCATCGCCAGCAGGATGATGGCCAGCGTCTTTCCGCCGTTGGTCCGCTTGTCTTCCATCCGCACAGTTTCCCACCGACCGGTGCCGGATCCGCCAATGGGCCGTGGCGACGCGAACGCCCGCCCTTCCCGTACGGGAGGAGCGGGCGTCCGGTGTGAGGCGGGACTACGACGGGACAGGCGCGTGCTCGCGGTCCTGGTCGTTGGACGGCTCGGTCGTGACCGAGCGGCGCTTGGAGACGATGATGGCCCCGACGACCACGCCCACCGCCAGCACCGTGATGCCGATGCGGAGTGCCGGGTTGCCCGCGTAGAGCACCACCGCGGGCGCCACCAGGAGGGCGACCAGGTTCATCACCTTGATCAGCGGGTTGATGGCCGGGCCGGCGGTGTCCTTGAAGGGGTCGCCGACCGTGTCGCCGATGACGGTCGCGGCGTGGGCCTCGGAGCCCTTGCCGCCGTGGTGACCGTCCTCGACCAGCTTCTTGGCGTTGTCCCAGGCGCCACCGGAGTTGGACAGGAACACCGCCATCAGCGTGCCGCAGGCGATCGCCCCGGCCAGGAACGCGCCCAGCGGGGCGTACCCCAGGGCGAAGCCCACCGCGATCGGGGTCATGACCGCCAGCAGGCCGGGCGTGGCCAGCTCGCGCAGCGAGTCGCGGGTGCAGATGTCGACGACGCGGCCGTATTCGGGCTTGACCGTGCCGTCCATGATGCCGGGGTTCTTGCGGAACTGGTCGCGTACCTCGAAGACCACCCGCATCGCGGCCCGTCCGACCGCGCTGATCGCCAGCCCGGAGAAGAGGAACACGACCGCCGCGCCGATGATCAGGCCGACCAGCACGTTGGGCTGGTCGATGCTGAGACTGAAGCTGGCGAACGAGCCGAGCGCGTCCTTGGCCGCCTGGCTCGCCACGGCGAGCTCGCCCTCCACCGCCGTCCGGAACGCGCCGAACAGCGCGGTCGCCGCGAGCACGGCCGTGGCGATGGCGATGCCCTTGGTGATGGCCTTCGTGGTGTTGCCGACGGCGTCGAGGCTGGTCAGCACGCGGGCGCCGTCGCCCTCGACGTCGCCGGACATCTCCGCGATGCCCTGCGCGTTGTCGGAGACGGGACCGAAGGTGTCCATCGACACGATGACGCCGACCGTGGTGAGCAGGCCGGTGCCGGCCAGGGCCACCGCGAACAGCGCGACCGTCACGTTGCCGAAGCCGAGCAGGAACGCGCCGTAGACCGCGCCCGCGATGATCAGCGCCGAGTAGACCGCCGACTCGAGGCCGACGCTGATGCCGGCCAGGATGACGGTCGCCGGGCCGGTGCGCGAGCTCTCGCCGATCTCGCGGACGGGACGCCTGGTGGTCTCGGTGAAGTAGCCGGTCAGCAGCTGGATGGCGCTGGCCAGGACCAGGCCGATGAGCACCGCGCCGATGGCGATGAGCCGCGGGTCGGAGTCGGACTGGACGGCCGAGCCGGTCAGGCCGCTGAAGCTGCTCGGCAGGTACCAGAACGCCGCCGCCGCGACCAGGACGGCCGAGATGCCGGCCGAGAGGAAGAAGCTCCTGTTGATGGCCGCCATGCCGCTGCGGTCGCGGTCGCGCATCCCCGTGATGAAGATGCCGATGATCGCGGTGACCACACCGATCATGGGCACGATGAGCGGGAAGATCAGTCCCTGCTCGCCGAAGGCCACCTTGCCCAGGATGAGGCTGGCGACCAGCATGACCGCGTAGGACTCGAACAGGTCGGCCGCCATGCCGGCGCAGTCGCCGACGTTGTCGCCCACGTTGTCGGCGATGGTCGCGGCGTTGCGCGGGTCGTCCTCCGGGATGCCCTGCTCGACCTTGCCGACCAGGTCGGCGCCGACGTCGGCGGCCTTGGTGAAGATGCCGCCGCCGACTCGCATGAACATCGCGAGCAGGGCCGCGCCGAAGCCGAAGCCCTCGAGCACGCCCGGCGCGTTGCCCTGGTAGACGAAGACGACGACCGCGGCACCGAGCAGGCCGAGGCCCACGGTGAACATGCCGGCGACGCCTCCGGTGCGGAAGGCGATGCGCATGGCGCGCTTCTCGCCAGATTCGCGGGCCGCGGCGGCTACGCGGACGTTTCCGCGTACGGCCAGCCACATGCCCATGAAACCGGTCAGCGCGGAGAAGGCCGCCCCGACCACGAAGAAGATCGAGCGGCCGATGCGTACGTCGGTTTCGCCCGGTAGCAGGAGCAGCAGGAACGGGATCACGACGACGAAGATCGCCAGTGTGCGGAACTGCCGTGTCAGGTACGCGGCGGCGCCTTCCTGCACGGCACGGGCTATGTTCTGCATGCGTTCGGTGCCCTGGTCCGCGGACAGCACTTCGCGCACCAGGCCGCCGGCGACGGCTAGGGCGATCAGTGCGACCGCGGCGACCACGATCACGATGGTGAGATTGTTACCGCTGAGGGCCAGATTGGACGCTGGCTCCGCGGCCAGCATGTGCCTAGACATCGTTCTCCTCGGCAAGACCGGTCGTCCTGCCCGGGCGGTGCTGCGAATATCGGCGGGCGGTGCGGCACCATCCGGGTTGTGGGTGCCGCTTCCGGTTGAGTCCGCAGTTTCGCCGGATCACCTTGGCCGGTGCCGGGAGTCTACGCAGCGTCTGCGCCGATATGAAGGCTCTGCGGGCGGCCAATTATGCGCGAGTCCAGTAATCCGCTGACAGCGGCCCGGTTTGGGATCTGGCAAGGCATATTTCCGGTGGTTTACGGCCATGACTTGCTGCCCTTACGACACGCCCTAAACCTGGGCGCGGGTAGCGGCGGGGCGCCTGCCACAGTGCCGGGGGCGCGTTCCGCGAGCGCTACACCGGACACGCCGGTGACCGAACGGCCTCCGCCCGCGCCCGCATGTCGATTCCGCCCGCGACCGCGTGTCGGCTCCGTCGGCGGCGGCGTGGGAGCCGGTCGACGCCCCCGTAAGGCTCGACGGCGGGGGCATGTCAGGCATGACAAGAGCCCCAGACGACTGCCTGGGGTCCTTGACAGGTTTTCTCACAACGGCGGTGACCCGTGGTGGACGGGCCGCTAGATCGGAGGGTGACCGTTGTGCGCGGCGGGCCAGCTCATGCGGATGCGCATGCCTTTCGGACTGGGAAAAACCTCGACGTCGTCGGCCAGGCCCGCGATCACCGCGATGCCGAAGCCGGACATGAACGGGTCGGAGAGCATGCCCAGTTCGTAGGTCTGTTCGTGCTGCAGCTCATCGCTCGGGGCCTGATCGCTCACGGTCACCTCGAACCGCCCCGAGTCGTCGCGCAGCTCGATGCGGATGGGCTCGCCCGGGCAGTGAGCACGATGCGCCTCCACCGCCCGGGAGCAGGCCTCACCCACGGCGAGCCTGACCTCGTCCAGCAGCGACTCCTCCACGCCGGTGCGGCGGGCGATCGCCGTCGCCACCAACCGGGCGGTGCGGACATGCGCGGGAAGCGCGCTGAACGTCAGCTCGACGGTAGCCATCACTACTTGTCTTTGCCGTGAGCTTCCTTGGCCTCGTCGACCGAAGCGTAGATCCCGAAGACCTTGGTCAGACCGGTGATCCGGAAGATCTTCAGAATGCGCTCCTGCGTGCAGACCAGCTCCAGTGAGCCGTCGTGCGCCCGAACCCGCTTGAGCCCTCCGACCAGGACGCCAAGCCCGGTCGAGTCGAGGAAGTCGACCTTCTCCATGTTCACGAGAAGGTGGAAGTTACCCTTGTTCACCAGGTCGATGAGGAGCTCACGCAATCTCGGCGCCGTGTAGACATCGATCTCACCTTCGACCTCCACAATGGTGAGTCGGTCTTCGGTGCGGTGATCCAACTTCAGATCCACAGATCCTCCAGCGCCTCGCCTGCGAAAAGTACCCTTGTGGGCCTGGCAGTCTGGAGAGGCTCCAGACTGTCCGACCCCGACGCGCGGCATTCAACCATGCGTCTCGCTTGTGTCTATACGAAATCACGATTCCCGGCGACTTTGCCCACGGATGCAAACTGGAAACAGTGACTTCCTCCGCTTCCTCCCCACACCGGCCAGGTCCACTCCTCCAGCACCTGCTCGGTATCCCCGCACGTCACGAGCGTGTCACCCATGTGGAGCATGTTCCAGCACGTCAGGCGGGTCAAGCGAGATGGCCGAAATGGACCCCCGAACTCCTGGTTACGCGCTTGGCGAACCAAGGCGTCACGGGATTGTGGCCACACCAGTACGAGGCCGCCGACCTGGCCCACCGTGGCCGAAACGTGATCATTTCCACAGGCACGGCCTCGGGGAAGTCCTTGGCGTACCTCACTCCGGCGGTCGCCTCCTGTCTCGACGGCGGCACCGTCCTCTACCTCACGCCGACCAAGGCCCTGGCCGCCGACCAGCTACGCGGCCTGCGTGAGCTGCGCATGACCCAGGTGCGGGCCGCGTGCTTCGATGGGGACACGCCGTTCGAGGAGCGGTCCTGGGTCCGTCAGCACGCCAACTATGTCCTGACAAATCCGGACATGCTGCATCGCGGCGTCCTGCCCCGGCACGCCCAGTGGTCATCCTTCTTCCGCCGGCTGCGCATGGTGGTGGTCGACGAGTGTCACGGCTACCGCGGGGTGTTCGGCTCGCATGTGGCCCAGATCCTGCGCCGCCTGCGCCGGGTCTGCGCCAGGTACGGCTCACGGCCCGTGTTCCTGCTGGCCTCGGCGACGGCCAGCGAGCCGGGAGCGTTCGCGATGCGGCTGACGGGGCTTGAGATGGCCGAGGTGACCGTGGACGCCTCACCGAAGGGTTCGACAACCGTCGCGCTGTGGGAGCCGCCGCTGACGGAGCTACGGGGCGAAAGAGGGGCTCCGGTCCGGCGCGCCGCCACAGCGGAGGCGGCCGATCTCCTGGCCGACCTCGTCCTGGCGGACGTCCGCACACTCGCCTTCGTCCGCTCCCGCCGCGGCGCCGAAACCGTCGCCCTCTCCGCCCGCGCCAAACTCGCCGACGTCGCCTTCTCCCTCTCCGGCACCCCACACGCGGACGAACCCCTTTCACGCGCCCCACACGCGGACGAACCCTTTCCACACGCCCCACACGCGGACGAAGTCCCTGCAGACACCCCGCACACCACCTCACGCGGGGCGGAAGCCGTCTCGGACGCCCCACACACCGGCGCAGCCATTCCAGGCACCCCGCCCGCAGGCGACCCCATCTCGGACACCCCGCACGTCGGCAAAGCCCTCCCAGGCACCTCACACCCGGCCGAAACCATCGCGAGCGGCCCGCACGCAGACGATCCCATCTCGGACACCCCGCAGGTCGGTGGAGCGTCTGTAGGGGGTTCGGAGGCGGTCGGTGGTGCGAGTCAGCCGGTGGAGGCCGTCGAGGATCGGGCTTCGGGGCCCGATCCTCTGGCATGGGAGGCGCCCGACTGGTCGGACCTGCCGAACAAGATCGCCGCCTACCGGGCCGGGTACCTGTCCGAAGACCGCAGGCTGCTCGAGAAGGCACTGCGCTCCGGGTCCCTCATGGGGCTCGCCACCACGAACGCCCTCGAACTCGGCGTGGACGTCTCCGGGCTCGACGCCGTGCTCATCGCCGGCTGGCCGGGCACCCGGGCCTCCCTCTGGCAGCAGGCGGGGCGGGCGGGACGGGACGGCCAGGACGCGCTGGCCGTGCTGATCGCCAGGGACGACCCCCTCGACACCTATCTCGTGCACCACCCGGACGCCCTGTTCGGCCAGCCCGTCGAGGCGATCGTGCTCGACCCCGACAACCCGTACGTCCTCGGTCCACACCTCTGCGCCGCCGCCGCGGAGATCCCGCTGACCGAGGACGACCTGCCGATCTTCGGCCCCACCACGCCGAACGTCCTCGACGAACTGGTCTCCCAGAGTCTGCTCCGGCAACGGCCCGCCGGCTGGTTCTGGACCAGGCGCGAACGCGCCACCGACCTCGCCGACATCCGCGGCGGAGGCGGCTCGCCCATCCAGGTCGTCGAGTCCTCCACCGGCCGCCTGCTCGGCAGCGTGGACGAGCCTTCCGCGCACACCACAGTCCACACCGGCGCGGTCTACCTGCACCAGGGCGAATCATTCCTGGTAGAGCTACTCGACCTCGAGGCCGGCGTCGCCCTGGTGGGCAGCGCCGAACCCGATTACACGACGTTCGCCCGCGATATAACGGAAATCACCATCCTGGCCTCTCTGCGTTCCCAGGAGCTCGGCCCCGGCCGCCTGCACTTCGGCGAGGTCGAGGTCACCCGGCAGGTCATCTCATACCTCAAACGCCGCGTCCAATCAGGCGAGACGCTCGGCGACGAGCCACTCGACCTCCCTCCCCGAACCCTCCGCACCCGCGCGGTCTGGTGGACCCTCCCCACACCGGCGGTCGCCACCCTGGCCGGTGAGGGCTTCGACCTGGGCGGAGCCGCCCACGCCGCCGAACACGCCGCGATCGGCCTGCTTCCCCTCTTCGCCACCTGCGACCGCTGGGACATCGGGGGCGTCTCCACCGAACTCCACGCCGACACGGGGCTGCTCACGGTCTTCGTGTACGACGGCCACGAGGGAGGAGCCGGGTTCGCCGAACGCGGCTACGCCCGCGCGGCCGACTGGCTGACGGCCACCCGCGAGGCCATCGCCTCCTGCGAATGCGACCGTGGCTGCCCTTCCTGCATCCAGTCGCCCAAGTGTGGCAACGGCAACGATCCCTTAGACAAACGCGGCGCCATCCGCCTCCTGGACACCCTCCTACTCCCTTGACCCGCTCTGTCGAACCCCCGGTAGCTGCCTTCGGGTGCCGGACGACTCGCTCAGCTGTCGCCGTCTCGGTGGCGACGGCCCGCGTAGGCGTTCTCTTCCTCGTCAGCGGCCCAAAAGTCGCCTGCCCCCGGTTGGGGACGTTCCCAGAACCCGCTGTCCTCCATCGACCGGGGCGACGGGGGAAGGTAGTCGTCCCAGCGATCCTCGATGTGCACGGCGGGCGGAGTGGCGGAGGCTAACGATTCGGGCACCACGGTGACCGCCGAGCTGGGCGGGGCGAGCCGAATCGGTTCCTGGCGGGCGGCCTCTTGCGCGGTGGCGCGCATGTCGTCGGCGCTCCGATGGAGCGGGAGAGCGACCGGGACCTCGGTGCGGCGCTTCTCGGGCGGCCGGTGGCGCTCGGAGCCCTGGACGGCCCCCGCAGCATTCTCGGAACCCTGCGTCGCCGGGAAGTCCTGAGCGGCACCGGCCTGCTCGGACTCCGTCAGGCGAGGCTCTTCGGTCGCCTGGCGGGTCTTGGCGACGGCCAGGACGATGGCGGGGCGGCGGGGAGTCGTGGCGGTGGGCGGGATGCTGTCCGCGCTCATCTGGGCCGGCCCGCCACCCGATGGCGGCGTGGCGGCGACCGTGGATCCGGCGCCGCCCTCGGCGACCAGGGCGCGGCGACGAGCCCATGCTCCGACGTGCGCGGCGAGCAGCAGCAGGACGATGCCGCCCGCGACGAAGAGGCCGTACTGCCCCATGGTTCCGAACGGTGACTCCGACGCTTGGGCCGTCACGTTGGTGTCGACCGGCTCGGAATCCGTGTCGGCCTTTGTGTCTTGAGGAGTGAGGCTGTCGCTCCTACCAGGATCGGTGTCGGCAGTGGGGATCGGGAGGTTGCCCTGCCGATCGGTGTCCGGCATCGCGGGCAGTTTGTCGTTGTTCTTCGGTGTCGTCTGCTTGCGGGTCGGCGTGGTGACGATCTTCGCCTGCTTCTTCCCGGGCAGCGTCGGCAGCGCTTCGGTGCCCTTCGTGGCGTCGTTGTTACTGGGCTTCGCGGTCTTCGCGGGTTGAGCTGCCTTCGGAGCCGGGACCTTCACGTACGCGGCGCCCGATCTGCCCGATTCGACCGACCCGCCGTCGCCGTCACTCCTGAACGCCTTGACCGTGAACCCCACGCGCTGCCCGACAGCCTTCGGCGGCACGGCGAGCACCGCCCTGCACGACGAACCCGAGCACGCGCTGTCGACTGGCAGTCTGCCGACCACGCCGGACTGGCTGGTGGACACCTCGTATGACTGGAGATCCGGCTCCGTGCCCTTGTTCCAGGTCACCTGGATCTTCTCGGTGCCCTGCAAGGCGGCGTCCACGTTGCTCGGCGGTGCGGCCGGTCGCCTCAGCTTGAACGTGCTCGTCGCATAGGTACTTTGGCTGATCTCCCCCTTGAGGATCACAGTGAAGGTCCCGTTGGGAGCGCTGCCCGCGTCGAAAGTGCCGGAGATCGTCTGGTTGGCACCGCCTTGGGCGACCTGCTGCCGACTCGTGGACGGACCCTCCACATACAGGGCCATCTTCAGTTGCATCACCCCGGTGCGCGCGGAGACCTGCACGGACCCGCTCGACACCACCTGGCCGTCGGCGGGCGACGTGATCTGCCCGGCGGCTCCGGCCTGCTTCGTCACCACGGCCGCCTGGGCGGCGCCACCGAACCCGATGGCCCCCGCCACGACCACGGCCGCGGCCACAACTCTGCCAACCACCGTCACGACGCTTCCCTCCATCGAGAGCCTCGCGCCACCTGACCGCCAAGGGTGCTCAGGCGGCGACCGGAAGTGCAGTCCGCCGGCCGACCAGGATCATCGACCGCCCCCCGGATTGGCACGCTGGCGACTCGATTCTGAAGCTTCCAGAAAGCCGTCGCAGCAGGACATTGAACCGGAGGTAAGCGGAACCTTATGTGAGATATCCAACTCTTGGACACCGCGTCTAAGAACTCGTGACTCGATTGCGACCTAGCATCACGCACCCCATAAGCCACAGCATTTTGACCCGCCTATATCGACCATTACGCCCAGACGGAACCGATTTTCGCCCGACGCCGATCAAGGCCATCCAGCCGGCCCGGAGTGCGAATTGAGCAGTCCGACTCAGTTCGCCGACGCTGAGCCGACAGCACAATCCGCTGCGACCGGGCCACGCTTCCAGCGCCGTCGGATTTGGCTGAACTGGGCGTTTCACCACACGACTCAGCTCGGACGGGCTGACCGAGTCAGCCGCCTTCACCTTGGCCGATTCCACGTCCAGGCACGGCTGGATCGATCCGCCCAGGACCGGCGCGCGCCCTGCCTGTCAGAACACGTGTGCCCATGATCGGCAACGTGATCGCAAGCGACGTCCAGACGTCGACGACCTCGTCGGTGATCGTGCATTCGGCCAGCTCAACGCCGTTGTCCACAGCCACGGCCGCCGCCCTCCCGCAAGCTCCCTCAGGATCGACGATCACCCGCCTGGCCGCCGCCAGCGCACTCAGGTCGGCGGCGTCGTTCACGCGATGGCGAGCGACTCGCGCGGAACCCGCCGTGGCCACGGCCATGGCGACCGCCATCACGAGCCCCATGAACGCGACCCCCCACAACGTCGCGGAACCGCGATCTTCACGCGCGACGGACATCTGTCTACCTTTCTTGACGAGACAGCTACCAGCGAAACAAGGTGCGCGATTCCACGCTTTCCAGGTGGCATCGCTCGAATGACGACGTAATGGACCACCACGACACGCATCACCCGGCTGGCAACGAATGAGCCGCGCCTGCGCACCACCTGTGCATCCAACGCGATGCGCTCGATGCCGCTTCGGAAGGCGCATCCAGCGCGATACGCGCCCGATGCGCCTTCCGAAGCGGTGAGGTGGATCTTCAAAGAAGACGCCATGCACCAGTGCCCAAACCGCGATCTTCACGCGGATTGGCGCGACCAGTGCCGGTATCGCTGGCGATCAGGTTTCGGTGTCGGCCACCGCGGAGGCCGACACTCGGACAGATGGAAGGGACGCTCCCCAAGCGGGCCGTACCTCCACCGAGACCTTCACCGTTGTGCGCTCCCTGTCACGGCTCACATCCACCTGTGCGCTCGGCCGGGTTGCCGAGCGGACGAGATCACGAACCTGATCCAGCGACTCGCCTCTGGCGGCGGCCCGCGCCGCCGCGCGGGCCGCGTCAACGCATTCAAGCTGCACCCCCACGGCTTGGACCGCCCATAGCGCCGCTGCCAGGACGATCATGAGCGCAGGCAGCATCGCCGCTGTCTCAGCCGTCACCGAGCCCCGGGACGCCGACCGTTTTCCGTGCACGAATGACGCCTTCACCCGCGTGGGAGTCGGCAGATGTCTCGTGGGAGGCGACTTTCCCTCCCCGGACACGGCTTCGACTTCCACGAGAGTCGACTCATCCCCGGCGGAAGCCGACCGTTCTCCAGTGGACGCCAGACGACCATCCGCGTAAGGCCGTCTTCCAGGCCGGGACTGGGCCTCAACCCCCACGCGACGACTCACCTCCAGCGGAAACACGCCGTCCACCAGCGGACCCCAGACCACCACCCGCGAAAGACCCTCTTCCACCCCCTGGACTGGACTTCATCAGCCGCGAGAAGCGACTCACTGTCCGCGGCGGATGGCTCTCGGCCCGTAGGAGGCGTCTCCCTACCCGAGGAAGGCGACGACCGACGTGGCGTCATCCGCCTGTCTTCAGCGCGCGGTCGATCAGCGATGAGAGCATCTCCTGCACCTCCGGGCTGCTGACCACCTTGAAGAGCAGGGCTGCGAAAGCACAGGCCGCGATGGTGCCCACCGCATATTCGGCTGTTGACATGCCCCGCTCCCGGTACGCCGCCGTGGCAGCGGTCAGCCTGGAGGGCCACCAACGTCGCCAGCGGATGGTCCGGGCTGCTGACGTGGAGGTCCGCGGCGCTTCCTGGGTCGTGCCTGGCTCATCCGGGGTGGTTGCGAAAACTCGCATCATGCCTCCAGGTGTTTGGTTGCCGAGATCTTGTCCGGCCTTGCCGGCTCAGCGTCCCTGAACCGGCCTGGCGCCGGGTGGCCCGAGCCACGTTCTGTGGATAACGCGGACCGCCGGAACGCAGGCTGTGGACAGAGCGTCGACAAGCAGGTGCGTTGAGGCCCCCACGGTTGCCATTCCGGGATCGCCAGAGCGTCCGTGCGCAGGACTCGATGGAAGGGCCTCCACACGTGAGGACGTGTATGCGGAAGACCGGTCACACACGGGAAACCGGCCAGGCCAGATGGGCCGCATGGGAGACCGCCGCACAGGAGGGGTGGTGAGTTTATGGGAGGACGATGGTGGCGGCGAGGCCGGCTATGACGGGGATGATTCCGAGCAGTACGAAGGCCGGTAGGAAGCACAGCCCGAGAGGCGCCACCGCCTTGACTCCGACACTTCGGGCGGCGGCGACCGAGGCGGCGTTGGCGGCCTCGCGGGCGTCATCGGCAAGGCGGGTGAGGACGTCTGCCACGGGCGCCCCGCTTTGGGCCGCACGGCTCATGGCTCTGGCCAGGCTGCCTGTTGCGGGATCCCGGGCGAGGTAGGCCCAGGTCGGCTCGGGGTCAGCGCCCAGACGGAGCTGGCTGCTCACCCAGGAGAGGCGTTCTCCAAGGGGGTTATCGACGGCGGCTGCGGCGATCTCGATGGCGGCACTGACCGGCTGACCTGCGAGGAGGCAGGCGGCCATCAGGTCGGCCGCGAACGGCAGGTCGGCGGCGATCCGTCTCCGGATGTGCTGATCGACGGGATCAGCCCTCCTGTGCAGGATCATTCCGGCTGCGGGAACGACGAGCAGGGCGACCACGATCCCGGCCGCTCCACCGACCAGCAGGCCGACTACGAGCCCTGCGGCGGTCGACGCGACTATCGTGCGGCGGTCGAGCCGCCTCGGCGACGTGCCGGCGGACTGTAGCCAGCCAGGCGTGGGCGGCCCGTCTTCGCCCGAGACCGGACGGTCCAGGAGCATCCGGTCTCGGTCCGGAACTTCATCCCTACCGCGCGAATGCCTGACAGGCGAGACCTCGGCCCGGATCCTCGTGACGCGTGCACCGGGCGAAGCGAACTCTCCGGGCGGGGACTTCGTAACGAGGCCGCCGCGTGGCGAACTCGCGATCACGGCGGCCCGCGACAGCCTCGTGTCCGAGGCTCCAGGTGGCAAATGGGTGGCACGAACGCCAAGGAAGGGACTTGTCACCGTGGTGCGGGGCGCCGGCTTGGCCCGGCTGGCCGGAGGGCGCAAGCGGGCCAGGCGATCCGCCTGCGTCGTCGGTGGCACGCACAGCCACGCTGCCACGCCGACGCACAGGGCCGAGAGCAGTTCGAGCATCGTCAGCGTTCCGTTCCCTTCTTGCCGGAGACCCAGGCAAAGCAACCGCGTCATACGGAAAGTCGGCTGGACGAGCGGTCCACCCACCGCACGGCCGGGCGGCCGTGCGGCCGTGTGTCCGGGCGGCGACAACATGCGTCGGGCGCGGCACGATGAGCGAGTGGTACGGACCGGTCATCCGCGATGGGCGATGAGGCCGCACCGAGGCGCCCAAGGTTACGGGAAACGGTCTGCGAGGCATGGTTCAGGAGGCTTGGGCGCGCAGGGCCATGCGGTGTGTCCACCACAGGCCGCAGGCGTCGAGAGCGACACCGGCTACCAGGCAGGCGAAGCCGGGCAGGCTGCCGCACAGGAAGTCGATGGGGTGCATGCCGAGGGCTCCGGCCATGAGGAGGCCCAGAGCCGGGAGGGCGGCCAGCATGCGGGCGGTGGCGCGGGGGCCGGCCAATTGCGCGGCGACGTCCTGGCGGTGGGCCTGGGAGGCGCGTAACGTGCCGCCGACCCGCTCGACCAGGGCGGCCAAGCCCGCGCCGACGGTCACGCCGACGTCCCAGCACGCGGCCAGCCGGCACAGGCCCTCGCCTCCTTGAGCGGGCGCGACGGCCTTCAGCGCGGCCGACACGTCGCCGCCGTCTCTTGCCGCCGCCACCAGCGGACGCAGGGTCTCGGGGTCGGGGAAGTCGACCGCCGCGACCGCTCGGGTCAGCGCCTCTCCGGGGGTGCGGCCGGCCGTGAGCTCGGCGGCCAGGGACTGGCACAGCTCGATCGTGGCGCGGTGCCACGCGTCGGCTCGGCGGGTGGGGCTGGGGCGCACGATGTGCCGTCTCAGCGACTGCCATGGCCAGGTCCGCTCGGCCGAGGTCAGCCTGCTCAGCCGGGCGGTCGCGAGATCGGGGCCTGTCCACAGCCATACGGCCGCGGCTGTGGATATCGCCGCCAGGAGCGCCACAGTCACGAGCCCACCACGGGATCGGCCCGATGACAGGGGACCCGACTTCGAACACCACGTACGACCTGGTAGAGAACCCAACCCAGGACGAAACGAACAAGCTGGTCACGGAGGTCGCCAACGTGAACGACGACGTCCGCTCGGCAGGACACCACGCGATCGAGCCGGTGAGCGCGGCACCGGATGGGCGGGGTCAAGACGAGAGCCGTTCGGCCAGGGTGGTATGACCGGGGCCGAGGTGGGCTCGGCCCTTGGCATCGAAGGCCAGAGCCGGGACAGCCTCCACGAAGCCTGCGGCCGTGCGCGAGAGGAGGCAGATCTCGGCGACCCGCCGGCGGCCGTCGGAGCGGTCGCGGGTCAGGTGGACCACCACGTCGAGGGCGGCGGCGAGCTGGCTGTGCACGGCCTCCCTGCTCAGCCCGGCCGCACAGCCGAGCGCTTCCAGCCGGGGCGGCACGTCGACCGCCGCGTTGGCGTGCAGGGTGCCGCAACCTCCCTCGTGGCCGGTGTTGAGGGCGGCCAGCAGATCGACGACCTCGGAGCCTCGGACCTCGCCGACCACCAGGCGGTCGGGACGCATCCGCAGGGCCTGACGGACGAGATCGCGCAGGCCCACCCCTCCCGCGCCTTCGAGGTTGGCCGGTCTTGACTCCAGGCGGACCACGTGGGGGTGCAGGGGCCGGAGCTCGGCCGAATCCTCGACGAGGAGCAGCCGCTCGCCCGAGCCGGCGAGCGACAGCAACGCCGAGAGCAGTGTCGTCTTGCCGGTGCCCGTGCCGCCGGTGACGAGGAAGGCCAGCCGGGCCGACACCATCGAGGTCAGCGCCTGGGCCGCCTCGGGGGCGAGGGTGCCGGCCGCCACCAGGTCCGGCAGCGTGAACGTGCGCCTCGGCGGCAGGCGGAGCGAGACGCAGGTGCCGCCCGACGCGATCGGCGGCAGGACGGCGTGCAGGCGCACGCCTCCGGCGAGCCTGGCGTCCACATAGGGCGAGGCGTCGTCCAGCCGCCTACCCGCCCCCGCGGCCAGCCGCTGGGCCAGCCTGCGGACGGCGCCGTCGTCGGTGAAGGTCACCGCGGTGCGGCGAAGCCCCTGGCCGTCGTCGACCCACACCTCTCTCGGGCCGTTGACCAGGACGTCGGTGACGTCGGGCGCGGCCAGCAGGGGCTCAAGGGGGCCCGCTCCGATCAGGTCGGCGCACAGCGCCCGGGCGACGGCGAGGATCTCGGCGTCGCCGTAGACGGACTTCTCCGCCCGCAGTGCGACCGCCACCTGGGCGGCACTGGGTTCGGCGCCCGCACGGGCCAGGCGCACGCGTACGGCTTCGACCAACTCGGGGGAGACGCTCACACCGGCAGGGTCCGGACTGCTGCGGGGCCCGGCATGTGTGCTGGCCGGGTCTCCGGCGCGGAACGAGGTCACGACGGCAGCAGGTCGCGCAGCAGGGACGTGCACAGGGTGCCGAGCGCGGTGCGGGGACCCAGCTTCGGCAGCTCGCCTCGGTTGAGGGTGACGGTGAGGCGCGGCTGGTCGGGCAGATGCCCGGCCGCGGGGATGCCGAGCGAAGCGGCCACGACCGCGTCGTCGAGCACGCCTGGGCGGATGACCCCGCGGATGTCGGAAGTGTGCTGAGCGGCTTCGGCCAGCACCTGGGCGGCGGCCAGGACGCCTCGTACGTCGGCGGTGGCCACGAGGACGGTGCCGGTGGCGCGGCCCAGCGCCTCGGTCGCGGCGGGGTCGAGATAGCGGGGCAGGTCGACGACGACCAGGTCGAACCCGCGGCGGCCGGCTTCGAGGACCGAACGCATGGCCTGGGCGGGGATGGGCAGCACCTCGCCCCGGTGAAAGGAGAGCACGGCGAGATCCCCGAAGGCCGGGAGAGCCGCCTGGAGGGCCGTCGAGCTGACCCGCCCCTCGCGGGCGACGAGGTCGGCCCACCGGGCGCCCGCGGCCTCCTCGTGACCGAGCAGGGCGTCGATGCCACCGCCCAGCGGATCGGCGTCGATCAGCAGGGTGCGCAGGTGGTCGTGGGACGCGCGCAGGGCCAGACAGGAGGAGAGCACGCTGGCCCCCACACCGCCCCGGCCGCCGATCACGCACAGCACGGCGCCGGAGCGGGGCTCGGGCTCCATGGCGTCGGCGAACTCCTCCACCAGGCGGCGCTCCCCGTCGGGCAGAGCCACGACGGCCTGGGCCCCCACCGCGACGCACCGTCGCCAGGTGTCCTGGTCTTCCGGATCGCGGGTCACCAGCAGCACCCGGTCTCTGGCCGGCGGCGCCGTGGCGGCCATCGCGTCGGCCAGGTCGCTGCCGATCACGACCAGCGGGGCGAGGTTCCAGTAGGGGCGGGCATGGGCCGGAACGTGGGCCACGTCGAGCTGGGCTCCGGCTGCGGCGGCTATGCGGACGAGGTCGTCGAGCAGGTCGCGATCCTCGGTGATGACCAGTGGGCGGTTCATCGGGGGCCTCCCTGTTGTTCGGGAGGCCAACCATGCTCCGGGACCGGATGGCGGCGAGGAGGCGAACGGGGTTCTGTGGACAGAGCCACCAGAGTGGGCACGGCCTGTGGACAAGCGGCGACCCGACCGAACGAGGAACGAACAGTGACGACCAGTGGGGGTGAGGACCTGGCGGAGAGCCGACCGGCCGAACAAGGAACAAGCCGTGACGACCGGCCGAGCGGAGAACAAGCGGTGACGACCGGCCGAGCGGAGAACAAGCGGTGACGACCAGCCAGGCGGAGAGCAGGCGGAGACCCGACCAGCCGAGCGGAGAAATGGGGCGACCCCCGCCGGGGGGGAGAGCGGGGGTCGCCTGACCGGTCCGGCTCCGGGGGGGTAGAGCCGGTCCCGTTTCAGAAGAAAGCTTTCATCACTTGACCAGAGCCTGGCAAGGGAGTCGGAAACCAATCCCACGCGCAGTCGCTCCAGTTTCGGGCGATACCACCGTATGCTGCCCGATCGACTCGAGTTTCGTCGAGGAGCAATCTCGCATTTTCGCCAAGTTTTTTCGACATCCCATAACGATCACATAAAGCCAGTCACTGTACGTAATCATCACAGGCTGGTAACCGCACCACCAGGCCCCGGTATGACGATGCCCGCGGCTTCGGTCCCCGTATTGGCAAAGGTCTTGCTCCCAGGGGTTCCCATCAGGGCGGATCCGTCGTACAAAGGGGCTACGGACGAGTTGTCCGGGTGCATCAGCCGGGCACCCACGCGCGACCAGCCGCGGGAGGCGCGTCGAGACGGGCTTGACCCGCTCCGACGAATTAGAGGTGCACGCTTGGTAACCCGGTGTGGTGTACCGGCAGACGGCGTCTCAATAATGGGACGCCGTCCGCTATGTGGCCGTCCCCCTATGCGACAGTCCCCTCGGCGGCTGTGACAGTCCCCTGTCCCCTGGGCGGACCCCTGTGTGGGCGGCACTCGTATCGGCGACAGGCAAGGACGGCACCCGCGTCGGCGGGCACGTGTGGGCGGGCACTTACGTGACCGTCCCATGCGGCCCTACGCAGGTGGTCAGCCCCGCTGCAGGGCCTCGCAGATGGCCGTCGTCTCGCGTACGCCGAGGGTCACCGCCGACGCGCACTGCCGTATCCACTGGGCCACACCCTCACGGGTCCCGGTGAGGTAGGCGCGCAGGCCATCGGCGTACGGCAGCTCCAGATGCCCCACCTCGACGGCGACCAGCGACTTGGGGTCGAGGCCGTATTCGACCAGGGTGAGCCGCTCGGCCGTACGCGCGACCACGCCGTCGGCCGTACCGAAGGGACGCAGGACGGCGAGCTCGGCATGGACGACGGCGGCCAGCACGATCGCGGGCGCCTTCGTCGGCTTCTCGAGCAGCCCCAGCAGGTTGTCCATCCGGGCCGTCGCCTCCGCGGCGCTCGGCGCGGCGCCCAGACCGAGCGGGTCGGGGGCGTCGTCGTGGACGCGGGGACGGCCCAGCGCGGGCTCGTCGGCCAGGCCGGCGGCCGCGACCGTGTGGAGCCGGGCGAGCACCTGCCGGGGGGCCTTTCGCCAGGTCGAGCCGAGGCGTCCCATCTCGGCCGAGGCACGCAGCGCCCCCTGGACGACCGGATCGTGCACCTCGTCGCGGCGCAGGGCGTCGAGGGGCACGTCGGCGCCCTCGATGGCGGCCGACGCGCGGGCGCCACGCAGGGACGACTCGGTGGAGACCGCCGGGCTGGCGCGGCGCAGGACGCGGTGGCGATAGAGCCTGTCGACGGCCTGCCTGGCCTCCTCCACCGCCTCGGAGACGCCGGGGAGCTGCGCGATCACGGCCAATGGGTCACTCACGGAACCCGACCTTACCTGCGGGTACGGCTCTCCCCGCCACCGAGTGCGCCCCGACGGCCGCCCTGGCGGCCGGCCTGCCGGCCGAGCGGGGGCCCATAAAGCCGCCCACGGCCCTCCAAGAAGCACAGAATTTGGCCCGTTCCAGGCTAGTCCCATTTCGAACGGACAACGGGTGAATAGCGTTTGTCCCGCGATCCGATAAGACCGGCAACCAGATCATCAGACGGTACAGACCTGTCTAGACCTCTTGTGTATGGAGGCCGTGAGCTGGTGGAGTGGGACATGACCTACACAATCCGGCCATAGAAGGAGCACGAGGTGGCCCCGGAAACCCCTGGCACCGAGCCGCAGGCCCTCTCCAACCTGCTGCAGGAGAACCGTCGCTTCGCACCCCCGGCCGACCTGGCGGCGGCCGCGAACGTGACCGAAGCGGCATATGCCGAAGCGGCCACCGACCGCCTCGCGTTCTGGGAGCGCGCTGCCGACCGGCTGACCTGGGCCAAACGCTGGGACACCACTCTGGAGTGGAAAGCCCCCTTCGCCAAGTGGTTCGTCGGCGGCGAGCTGAACGTCGCGTACAACTGCGTGGACCGCCACGTCGAGGCGGGGCGGGGCGACAAGATCGCCTACCACTGGGAGGGCGAGCCCGAGGGCGACAGCCGCACGCTCACCTACGCCGATCTCCAGCGGGAGGTCTCCAAGGCGGCCAACGCGCTGCGGGAGCTGGGCGTGGGCAAGGGCGACCGCGTCGCGATCTACCTGCCGATGATCCCCGAGCTGCCGATCTCGATGCTGGCCTGCGCCCGCATCGGAGCGATCCACTCGGTGGTGTTCGGCGGGTTCTCGGCGACCGCGCTGCAGAACCGCATCGACGACGCCGACGCCAAGCTGGTCATCACCGCCGACGGCGGCTACCGGCGCGGCGCCCCGAGCGCGCTCAAGCCGACCGTGGACGAGGCCGTAGCCCAGTGCCCGCAGGTGGAGCACGTCGTCGTCGTACGCCGGACGGGCCAGGACGTGGCCGTCAGCGACAAGGACATCTGGTGGCACGACCTGGTCGACCGCCAGAGCGAGCAGCACACCCCCGAGCCGCACGACGCCGAGCACCCGCTCTACATCCTCTACACGAGCGGCACGACCGGCAGGCCGAAGGGCATCCTGCACACCACCGGCGGTTACCTGACCCAGACGGCCTGGACCCACGACGCGGTCTTCGACCTCAAGCCCGAGACCGACATCTACTGGTGCACCGCCGACATCGGCTGGGTGACCGGTCACTCCTACATCGTGTACGGCCCGCTGGCCAACGGCGCGACGAGCGTCATCTACGAGGGCACTCCCGACACCCCGCATCGCGGCCGGTTCTGGGAGATCGTGCAGAAGTACAAGATCAGCATCCTCTACACCGCCCCCACGGCGATCCGGACGTTCATGAAGTGGGGCGACGAGATCCCCGCCAAGTTCGACATGTCCAGCCTGCGCGTCCTCGGTTCGGTCGGTGAGCCGATCAACCCCGAGGCGTACATCTGGTACCGCCGCAACATCGGCGGCGACCGGTGCCCCGTCGTGGACACCTGGTGGCAGACCGAAACGGGCGCCATCATGATCAGCCCGCTCCCCGGCATCACGCACGGCAAGCCCGGCGCCGCGATGCGCCCGCTGCCCGGCGTCACAGCCGACGTGGTCGACGATCAGGGTGTGAGCGTCCCCGACGGCGGCGGCGGCTTCCTGGTGATCCGCGACCCGTGGCCGGCCATGCTCCGCACGATCTGGGGCGACGACCAGCGCTACATCGACACCTACTGGAGCAGGTTCGAGGGGATGTACTTCCCCGGCGACGGCGCCAAGAAGGACGAGGACGGCGACCTGTGGCTGCTCGGCCGCGTCGACGACGTCATGCTCGTCTCCGGTCACAACATCTCCACCACCGAGGTGGAGAGCGCGCTGGTCAGCCATCCGAAGGTGGCCGAGGCGGCCGTCGTGGGCGCCACCGACCCGGTGACGGGCCAGGCCATCGTGTCGTTCGTGATCCTGCGCGGCTCCGCGGAGGAGGGCGCGGACATCGCCGCCGAGCTGCGTAACCACGTGGCCAAGACGCTCGGCCCGATCGCCAAGCCGCGCCAGATCCTGATCGTGCCGGAGCTGCCGAAGACCCGTTCGGGCAAGATCATGCGGCGGCTGCTCCGTGACGTGGCGGAGAACCGCAGCATCGGTGACGTGACCACGCTGGCCGACAGCACGGTGATGAACCTCATCGCGGAGAAGCTCCCGAGCGCCAAGTCCGAGGACTGACCTCGGCCTCAACAGACCGCTTATCCCGAAATTTCGGGATAAGCGGTCTGTTCGTGTGGCGGGCGGGGCGAAACCGCACGCCTCCTCTCTCGGCGGTATCTTCGTCGATCGGGTAGGTGTGGAGGGGGATGGCGGGGATCGTGCGGAAGTTCCCCGGCGTGTTCGGCCGACGCCTGACCGCCCGTACGGCCAGGCCTGGCGAGACTGTCCGGAGACACGGCCCGTCGGGGCGTCGCCGCCTTACATACGGGTACGCAAGGGGCGCGATGAGCTGGATGATGTTTGACACGGCCACCAGGCCTCGATAGGAGACGTTCATGCCGCAGACTCCCGAGGAAGAATCCCTGGGCTCGCTGGTCGCCCAGGCGAGCAGTCACATCTCGACCCTGGTCCGCTCGGAGATCGAGCTGGCCAAGGCCGAGTTCAGGTTCGACGCCAAGCGGGTCGGCACGGCCGGTGCGGCTTTCGCCGCGGCCGCCTTCATGGCGCACCTGTGCCTGATCCTCGTCTCGTTCGCCATCGCCTACTTCCTGGCTCAGTGGCTGCCCACCTGGGTGTCCTTCCTCATCGTGACCGTCATCTACCTGGTGGCGGCGGGGGCGCTCGTGTTCGTCGGGATCCGGCGGCTCAAGGGGTTGTCGGGCATGAAGCGCACCACCCAGTCCCTCAAGGACCTCAAGGAGATCGCCACGCCGGACGAGCCGACGGCCGGCCAGGTCGGTCTGCACCGTGAGCCGGTGAGCCGAGATGGCGCCTGACGAGTCGGTCGTCCAGATCGAGGGGCCCTGGCGGCACCGGCAGGTGCACGCCGGCGGCACCCGCTTCCACGTGGTGGAGGCCGGCGACGGCCCGCTGGTGCTGCTGCTGCACGGGTTCCCGCAGTTCTGGTGGACCTGGCGCCACCAGCTCGAGTCGCTGCCCGCGGCCGGCTACCGGGCGGTGGCGGTCGACCTGCGCGGCTACGGCGGCAGCGACAAACCGCCGCGCGGCTACGACCTGCCCACACTGGCGGGCGACGCGACCGGGCTGATCCGGGCGCTCGGCGAGACCGGGGCGATCGTGGTCGGCCACGACTGGGGCGGCCTGCTGGCCTGGACGATGGCGGTGCTCGATCCCAAGTGCGTCCACCGGCTGGTGGCGGTGTCGGCTCCACATCCTCTGCGGCTGCGCAACGCCCTGCTCACCGACCCGTTCGGCCAGCTCAAGGCGAGCGCCCACGCGCTGGGCTACCAACTGCCGCTGCTGCCCGAGCATCGGCTCACCCGCGACGGCGCGTCGCTGGTCGGCCGGCTGCTCGACCAGTGGTCCGTCCCCGGCTGGCCCGACCGCGAGACGACTCGCACTTATCGCGAGGCGTTCCGCATCCCGGCCGTGGCCCACTCGGCGCTCGAATACCACCGCTGGTTCGGCCGCTCGCAGCTCCGGCCCGACGGGCGGCGCTACGCCCGGGCCATGCGCACCGAGATCGAGGCGCCGACCCTCCAACTGCACGGCGCGCTCGACCGCTGCGTCCTGCCGCGCACCGCGCAGGGTTCGAGCCGCTACGTCGCCGCCCCCTACCGGTGGAGGCTGATGGAAGGCGCGGGACACTATCCGCACGAGGAGGTGGCCGCGATGTTCGACGCGGAGCTGATCGGCTGGCTGTCCGATCCGGAGCCCGACCGATGAGAGACCGCGACCCCGAGGGCAGGCCGCGCAGCGCCCGGCCACGCGACGCCTACGGCAGGCCGCTGCCCCACGGCGCGCCGGGGGTGGAGAGGGTGCCCGACGACTACGCCCCTACGACCGAGCGGGCGCTGGCCGACGGCCGCCGCTTCCTCACCGAGGGCCTGCCGTTCAACGCGCACGAGGTGTTCGAGGGCCGCTGGAAGTGCGCGCCCGACGACGAACGCGACCTGTGGCAGGGGCTCGCGCAGATCTGCGTCGGCCTCACCCACCTGCAGCGCGGCAACGGGCGCGGAGCCCTGACCCTCTTCGACCGGGGCGCGGCACGCGTGCAGGGGTACGGCCCGCCGTACGACGAGGTGGGCCGGGCGGCCTCCGGGCTGAGCCACGACAGCGATCCCGGGCAGGCCATCGCCCTGATCCTGAGCACTCTGCCCGGCTAGTCGCAGTCCTGCGTGCCCGCCGGGGTGGTGTCGTTGCGGCCCTGGTCGGCGTCGGGCTTGACCTCGGTGGCGGTCAGCACGTAGCCGGTGTCCTCCTGGCTGACCGCGGCGGCGAAGATCACGCCGTAGACCTGACCGTCGACCGTGAGCAGCGGGCCGCCGGAGTTGCCGGGCAGCACCTTGCCGCGGATCGAGTAGACCTGGCGCTCGACGTTGGTGCTGCGGTAGATGTCGGGGCCCTGGGCTTCGAGACGGCTGCGGATGCGGGCCGGCTCGGCGGTGAAGCCGTGGCCCTTGGGGAACCCCGCGATGATCGCGTCGCCGCCCTTGCCTCCGTCGCCCTTGAAGGCCAGCTGCGGCAGGTTGAGCCCTGGAACGTACAGGATGGCGATGTCGCGCTGCGGGTTGTAGCGCACCACCGTGGCGTTGTGGCGCTTGTTGGTGGAGTCGATGACCTGCAGGTCGCGCGTCACGCCGGCGACGACGTGCGCGTTGGTCATGATGCGGTCCTTGGCGTAGACGAAGCCGGTGCCCTCGATGTGCTTGTTGCAGCTCTCGGCGTTGCCCTGCACCTTGACGATGGCCCGCTGCGCGCGCCCGAGCTTGGCGCCCTGCAGCACGCTGCGCGGCGCGGGCGGCACGTCGACCAGCCGGTCGGCGCCGATGGCGTCGAAGACCGGCGGGAACTCCGAGCGGTCGATGAACTTCTTGAACGGCTGCTGCCAGTTGCGCGCGGCCTGCGGGATGGCGTCGTCGACCGTGGTCAGCAGCAGGGAGTTCTTCACCTGCTCGACGAGCGGCGCGAACGACGTCGAGACGATCAGCGACCCGATCAGCCAGGCGATCACCAGCACGGACAGCGCGCTGGCGAACGTGCCGCCGACCGCGTCGGCGACCTTGGCGGGCTCCCACGTCACGTGGCTGCGGACGACGGCGCCGATGGTCGAGGAGGCGAACTGGCCGATCGTGGCGGCCAGGAAGACGATCACGATGGCGAGCAGGGCCTGTGCCGTGTCGCCGTCGACGACGGCCTTGGAGATCGGCGGCGCGATGAAGACGCCGAGAACCGCTCCTCCCACGAAGCCCACGAAACTCATGACGCCGATGATGAAGCCCTGCCGGTAACCCGAGACGCCGAAGGCGATCACGAGGCCGATCAATATGAGGTCAAGCAGATCACCGCGCACGGTTCAAAGGTAACCAGCGATACGGTCAAGCGTGCACGTCTTCCTCCAGGACGGCGTTTCCCCGCTGGCTACCTTGAGCCCTATGCCGCCGATCGAGGGAACAACGCGATGCCTCGTCGAGACGGCTCTCGGCGATCCCGATCCCGACGGGCCGGTGCGCTGGCAGGTGATCTCCGAGCTGCGGCGACGCGGCGACCTGGAGTCGTTCATCGAGGCGAGGCGGCTGTGCGCGGCCGACAGCGCCGACCAACGCACGCTCGGGGTCGACATCCTGGGCATGCTCGGCAGGTTCGTGAACCGCGCGCTGCCCGTGCTGCGCCATCTGGCGGCCGGCGAGGAGGACGCCATGGTGCTGTACGCGGTGCTCATCGCGTTCGGTCACCTGGCCGACCCGCGGTCGCTGCCCTCGGTGATCGACCTGGCCGCCCATGCGGACGCCCGGGTCAGGTATGGGGCCGCCTACGCCCTCCAGCACGTGCTGGGCGACCCGCCCGACCGGGCCGGCCTCGACGTGCTGCGCCGCCTGGCCGCCGACAGCGACGCCGACGTGGCCGGCTGGGCCTCGCTCGGCGTGGCGCTAACCACGGGTGGCGAGCTTTAGCACGTCCGGCGGCAACGGCTCCACCCGGCCCGGATCCCACGGGCGCTCCAGCCCGCCCTCGCGCATGACCCGGTCGAGCACCATCGCGGTGAACCCCCACACGAGCATGCCGCGCACCCGGAAGGCGGGGCCCATGAACCCGGTCTGGTGGCGCAGCGTGAACCGGTTGCCCGGATCGACCAGCTCGGCGATCGGCACCCGCTCGACGGAGTCGACCTCGTCGGGCGACGCCGCGTGCACGGCGGACGGGTCGTGCCACCAGCCGACGACCGGGGTGACGCGGTTGTCGCTGCGGCTGACGTACAGCTCGGGCATCGTGCACAGGACGCTCACACCGCGCGGGTCGAGCCCGGTCTCCTCCTCGGCCTCGCGCAGCGCCGCCTCGATCGGGCCGCCGTCGTCGGGGTCGATGCCGCCGCCGGGGAAGGCCGGCTGGCCCGCGTGCCTGCGCCCGAGCGCGCTGCGCTGGATGAGCAGCACGTCGGGGCCGAGCGTCCCTTCGCCGAAGAGCATGAGCACCGCCGCCCGCCTGCCGCCCGACGCGGGCGGGCGCAGGCTCCGGGGCACCGAGGTTCGTACGGCCTGCGCCGCCAGTCTGTCGAGCCAGTCGGGTACCAAGGTCACGCCATCTCCAACACGCCAGGCCTTCCCGGGCTTCCCGGTCAGGAGAAGGGACCCGATCTTACGAGCTTGGCGGCCTCGTCGGCATTCGTCGGGCCGGTGCCGTACGAGGGGCAAAGGGCGGCCAGGGGGCAGGCGCCGCAGGCGGGCCGGCGCGCGTGGCAGATGCGGCGGCCGTGCCAGATCACCCGGTGGGAGAAGACCGTCCATTCGCGTTTGGGGATCAGCTCGCCCACGAAGTGCTCGATCTTGACCGGGTCGGTCTCGTCGGTCCAGCCGAAGCGGCGGACCAGCCGCTGGAAGTGGGTGTCGACGGTGAGGCCGGGCACGCCGAACGCGTTGCCGAGCACCACGTTGGCGGTCTTGCGGCCCACGCCGGGGAGCGTGACCAGGTCTTTCAGCTTGCCGGGCACCACACCGCCGTGGCGGTCGCAGACGGCCTGGGCCATGCCGATGATGTTGTTGGTCTTGGCGCGGAAGAAGCCGGTCGAGCGGATGATCTCTTCCATCTCGGATCGGTCGGCGGCCGCGTAATCGGCGACGGTGGGGTACTTGACGAACAGGGTAGGAGTCACCATATTGACCCGCTTGTCCGTACACTGCGCCGAGAGGATGGTGGCGACCAGCAGCTCAAGGGGGCTGCCGAAGTCAAGCTCGCAATGGGCATCAGGGTAGGTTTCCGCCAGAATGCGGTTCATCCGGCGAGCACGCCGCACAAGGGCGAGTCTTGACTCAGTGGGCATTCCCATAGCCTATGTGGGCCGCCTTGGGTGGGGTGAGCCACAATGGCAGCAGAGGAGGCAGAGTGAACACCGAAGATGTGCTGGGCAAGGCCCCCCTGTTCGCCGCGCTCGACCGTGAGAGCGCAGCAGCGCTGCGGACCAGCATCACCGAAGTCCAGCTGTCCAAGGGACAGACGCTCTTCCACGAGAACGAGACCGGTGACCGGCTCTACGTCGTCTTGGAAGGCAAGATCAAGCTCTCGCGCCAGTCTCCGGACGGCCGCGAAAATCTGCTCAGCGTCCTCGGGCCGAGCGAGATGTTCGGTGAGCTGTCGTTGTTCGACCCCAGGCCCCGCACCGCCACCGCGACCGCGCTGACCGACGTCCGGCTGGCCGGGCTCGGCCACGACGACCTGCGTCCCTGGCTCACCGGCCGGCCGGAGGTGGCGCTCCACCTGCTGAGAGCACTCGCCCAGCGGCTGCGCCGCACCAACGACGTGCTGGCCGACCTGGTCTTCACCGACGTGCCCGGCCGGGTGGCCAAGCAGCTGCTCGACCTGGCCGAGCGGTTCGGCAGCAAGACCGACGAGGGCATGCGGGTGCACCACGACCTCACCCAGGAGGAGCTGGCCCAGCTGGTCGGCGCCTCGCGCGAGACGGTCAACAAGGCCCTGGCCGACTTCGCCCAGCGCGGCTGGCTGCGCATCGAGGCCAAGGCCGTGGTGATCCTCGACATGGACCGCCTCTACAACCGTTCGAGATAGTCGAGCTGCGCCCGCACCGACATCTCGGCCGCCGGCCAGAGCGCCCGGTCGACGTCCGCGTAGACGATCTCGACGACCTCCCGGGGCGTGCGCGCGCCCTGCCGCCGGGCCGCCCTGATCTGGTCGAGCCGTTCGCGGCGATGGGCGATGTAGCCGTCGAGCGCGCCGATCGGGTCGGGCAGCACCGGGCCGTGGCCGGGCAGCAGAGCCTCCGCCTCCAGGCTCTCCGCGACCCCCCTCAGCCGGTCGAGGGTGCGCAGGTAGTCGCCCAGGTCGCCGCCGTCTGACGCGATCACGGTGGTGCCCCTGCCGAGCACGGTGTCGCCGGTCAGGATGGCCCGGTCCGCGGGCAGCCAGAAGCAGAGCGAGTCGAACGAGTGGCCCGGCGTGCCGTACACGTGGATCTCGACGCCGCCCGCGGTCACGACGTCGCCCTCACCCAGGCCCTCCTCGCCCAGCCGGTGCCTGGGGTCGAGCGCCCGCACCGGCGCGCCGACCAGCTCGGCGAAGCGCCGGGCGCCGCCGCTGTGGTCGTGGTGGCCGTGGGTGAGCAGGATCTGCGTCACGCGGCGCTCGCCCAGGTGGGCGGCCACCCTGCGCAGGTGCCGTTCGTCGTCGGGGCCGGGGTCGATGACGACGGTCTCCCGGTCGCCGATGATCCACGTGTTGGTGCCGTCGAGCGTCATGGGCGACGGGTTGGGCGCCAGCAGGTTCTCCGCGTGGGTCGTACGGGAGCCGTCGGGGGTGCCGAGGGGGATGTGCAGGCCGCTCACGAGGTCACCAGCCTCCACTCGCCGTCGATCTCCAGGAGCTTCGGCAGGATCGTGACGATCTCGCGCCGCGTGTCCAGCACCGTCCCCACGCCGTCGTACGCGGACAGCTCGGTCAGGGTCTGGTGGGTGGGCGGCATCAGGAAGATGGTGCCCTGGTGCGCCAGCTCGATCGCCTCGGTCGGGGACTGCCAGACGACCTGGTCGGCCTCGCCGCCCACGTCCCGGGTGCGCTGCCCCTCGGGGAGCACGGCGACGAAGAAGCGGGTGTCGAACCTCTTCTGCTCGACCTCCGGGGTGATCCAGTGGGCCCAGGCCTTGAGCAGGTCGGAGCGGAGCACCAGGCCGCGCTTGGCGAGGAAGTCGGCGAAGGCCAGGCTGCGGTCGATGAGCGCCAGCCGGTCGGCCTCCCAGTCGTCTCCGGTGGTGTCCTCGACGACGGAATCCGGGCCGGGACCGGCCAGCAGCACGCCGGACTCCTCGAACGTCTCGCGTACGGCCGCGCAGACCAGCCCGCGCGCGGTCCGCTCGTCGGCGCCGAAGACCCGGCCCCACTCCGCCGGCGACGGCCCGGCCCAGGCGACGGCGTGGTCGCTGTCGCGCGGGTCCACCGAGCCGCCCGGGAAGACGTACGCGCCCGCCGCGAAGGCCATCGTGGACTTGCGCCTGAGCAGGTAGACCTGGAGGCCGGCCGGCGGTCCCTCGCGCAGGATCACCACGGTGGCGGCGTCCCGGGCGGGGACCGGTTCGACACGTCCGGCGATTATGTCCCTAGCCCGCACGGCGAGCTCGTCTGGGAGCGACAGACCAGTCACATGACCTCCTTCTAGAACATCACTCGGGTCATCGTGACATATCCGGCACTCAGCCCACTTCGGCGATCAGCTCCACTTCCACCGAGGCGTCGAGCGGGAGGACGGCAACCCCGACGGCGCTGCGGGCGTGCGCGCCCGCCTCGCCGAGCACCTCGGCCAGGAACTCGCTGGCGCCGTTGGCGACCTGTGGCTGCTGGGTGAAGCCGGGCGCGCTGGCCACGAAGACGACGACCTTGACGATGCGCTTGACGGCGGCGAGGTCGCCGACCTCCGACTTCAGCGCGGCGAGGGCGTTGAGCGCGCAGACGCGGGCCATCTCCTTGCCCTCGTCGACGCTCACGTCGGCGCCCAGCTTGCCGGTGGCCGTCAGCTTGCCGTCGACCATGGGAAGCTGCCCCGAGGTGTAGACGAGGTTCCCGGTGCGGACGACCGGCACGTACGCGGCCAGCGGCGCGACCACCGGCGGCAGGGTCAGGCCGAGCTCGGCCAGCTTCTCCTCCGGAGTCACGGCTTCTCCCTCTTGAAGTAGGCGACCAGCTGCTCGGGCGTCGCGCCCTGCAGGATCTGGACCAGCTCCCACCCGTCGGCGCCGAAGTTGTCCAGGATCATCTTCGTGTTGTGGATGAGCACAGGGGCCGTGAGGTACTCCCATTTCTTCATGGGGGCCAGCGTAGTGTGAGGTATGTCAAGGCCGACCGCCGACCTGCGGTGAGTGACCGTTCGGTAGCCTCGAATGGTGGAGTCTCTGGACACCGATTGGGATGGCGTTCGTCTGCACGTCGTCACCGGCAAGGGCGGCACCGGCAAGACGACGGTAGCCGCCGCTCTCGCTCTCGCGCTGGCGTCGGGCGGGCGCAAGGTGCTGCTCGTCGAAGTGGAGGGCAGGCAGGGCATCGCGCAGATCTTCGACCTGCCGCCGCTGCCGTACGAAGAGCGCCGGATCGCCGTGGCACCCGACGGCGGCGACGTCTACGCGCTGTCCGTCGACCCCGAAGAGGCCATGCTCGAGTACATGGAGCTGTTCTACGGGATGCGCCGCGCGGGGCGGGCGCTGACCAAGATGGGCATCGTCGACTTCGCCACCACCGTCGCCCCCGGCTTTCGCGACGTGCTCGTCACGGGCAAGACCACCGAGGCCGTGCGCAGGCGTGACAAGAGCGGCAAGCGGGTCTACGACGCGGTGGTGCTCGACGCGCCGCCGACGGGCCGCATCGCCCGCTTCCTGAACGTCACCCAGGAGGTCGCGGGCTTGGCCAAGATAGGTCCGATCAAGAACCATTCGGACCTCGTCCACGGAGTGGTGAAATCTCCCGAAACCGCCGTGCACTTCGTCACCTTGCTGGAGGAGATGCCGGTGCAGGAGACGCTCGACGGCATCGCCGAGCTGCGCACGGCCGGCCTGCCCGCCGGCGGGATCTTCATCAACATGGTCCGCGAATCCCAGCTCCCGCAGAGCGTCCTTGACATGTCGGTAAAGGGCGGCTTCGACCCGGCCGAGCTCGCGCTGGGGCTCAAGACCGCCGGTCTGGCCAACGGGTCCGACGCCACGGCGATGGCCGAGGCTCTGGCCGAGGAGATCGCCGAGCACGCCCGCCGCACCGAGATCGAAAACTCCGAGCGCGCGTCGCTGGCCGAGGCGCCCCTGCCCCGCTACGAGCTGCCGCTGCTGGCCGATGGCGTCGATCTGGCCGGGCTCTACGAGTTGGCCGAGTCCCTCCGCACCCAGGGGGCAGCGTGAAGAAGCCCGCCATTCTCGACATCGACGCGATCCTCGACGACAACGGCACCCGGATCATCGTCTGCTGCGGCGCGGGCGGGGTGGGCAAGACCACCACGGCCGCCGCGCTGGGGCTGCGGGCCGCCGAGCGCGGCAGGTGCGCGGTCGTGCTGACCGTCGACCCGGCCAGGCGGCTGGCGCAGTCGATGGGGCTCACCGAGCTCGACAACACGCCACGGCTGATCAGCTCCCCCGAGGGCGGCGGGCAGTTGTTCGCGATGATGCTCGACATGAAGCGCACGTTCGACGAGATCATCGAGGCCCACGCCGACCCGGCCCGGGCCCGGCAGATCCTGTCCAACCCCTTCTACCAGTCGCTGTCGTCCAGCTTCGCCGGCACCCAGGAGTACATGGCCATGGAGAAGCTCGGCCAGCTCCGCCGGTCGGACGAGTGGGACCTGATCATCGTCGACACGCCGCCCTCGCGCTCGGCCCTCGACTTCCTCGACGCGCCCGAACGGCTCGGCCGTTTCCTCGACGGCCGCTTCATCCGGCTGCTGACCGCCCCGGCCAAGGTCGGCGGGCGCAGCGCGTTCCGGCTGCTCAACGCCGGGTTCGGGCTCGTCGCGGGCGCGATGACCAAGCTTCTGGGCGCGCAGGTGCTGAAGGACCTGCAGACGTTCGTGTCGGCCCTCGACGCCGTCTTCGGCGGGTTCAGGCAGCGCGCGGAGATGACGTACAAGCTGTTGCAGGCGCCCGGCACCGCGTTCCTGGTGGTGGCCGCGCCCGAGCGTGACGCGATGCGCGAGGCCTCCTACTTCGTCGAGCGGCTCGCGGAGGAGCGCATGCCCCTCGCCGGGCTGGTGGTCAACCGGGTGCACGAGTCGCCCGCCGCGAAGCTCTCGGCGGCACGCAGCGCCGCCGCGGCGGAGGAGCTGGAGGCGCGGGGCGAGCACGAGCTGACCGCCGCCGTGCTGCGGCTGCACGCCGGTCGGATGCAGCTCGCGGCCCGCGAACACCGTGAGCAGGAGCACTTCGTCACAGCGCATCCCACGGTGCCGGTGGTGCAGGTCCGCGCGATGTCGGAGGATGTCCACGACCTGGCGGGTCTGCGCGAGATCGGGGAGCTCCTGGCGAGCGCATGAGAATACGGCCGGCGGGTCGCCGGCCGTATTCTCCGGGCCGGGTCAGCCCGCGATCAGCTCGTTGGTTCGTTCGTACTCTTCCTTGGCGGACTCGAGCAGCTCACGCCACGAGTCCACATCCGGTCGCCGTCTCAGCAGAGCCCGGCGCTCTCGTTCGGTCATACCGCCCCACACCCCGAACTCGATGCGGTTGTCGAGCGCATCGGCGAGGCATTCGGTACGGACCGGGCATCCTCGGCAGATCAGCTTTGCCCTGTTTTGGGCGGCACCCTGGACGAACAACGCGTCCGGATCCGCACCCCGACAGGCGGCACGGGAGGTCCAATCCGTGATCCACATTTCGACCCCACTCCCCTTAGGTGGTCAGTCGTCATTTGGGGCCGACGGGCGCGGGCGCCGAGCCTCCGTATTCAGTTGCCGCAGAGGAGAACGTACGCAACTAGACGTTCGGGCCGACAGACCCCAGAGGACCAATTTCTAGGTGGAGTGTTGACCGGGAATGACTAGTCACCCCCGTCAGTCAAGGCGAAATGGTGACGAGTTGCCGATAAGGTCACGCTTTCGACGTACCCTGTTCCTTGTGCAAGCTCAGGGCAAAGATCGATCATCACCGTTCTTGAACGTCACGCGGCTGCTCGCCGCGGGTGTGGCCGCGGGGGTGCTGACGGCCGCGATAGCGCTGCCCGCGGTCGGTGGGGCGGGCGTCACCGCGAAGTCCGCGATGGAGGGGCTCAACCTCAAGCCGGAAGAGCTCAACGAGCCTCCCCTGCCCGAGCGCACAGTGCTCCATGACGCCAACGGCAAGCAGATCGCGCAGTTCTACTACGAGAACCGCCAGTCGGTGACCCTCGACCAGGTCGCCCCGATCATGCGGACCGCGCTGATCTCGATCGAGGACTACCGCTTCTACCAGCACGGACCGATCGACATCGAGGGCACGGCCCGGGCCCTGGCCAAGAACCTCACCACCGGCGGCGTGACGCAGGGCGGATCCTCGATCACCCAGCAATACGTCAAGCAGGTGCTGGTCAACGCCGCCGAGACGTCCGAGGAGCAGCAGGCGGCCATCGCGCCGACCGTCTCCCGCAAGCTCAACGAGCTGCGCTACGCCATGGCGCTGGAGAAGAAGTACACGAAGGACCAGATCCTGGAGAAGTACCTCAACATCGCCTACTTCGGCGCCGGAGCCCACGGCATCCAGGCCGCGGCCAAGCGCTTCTTCGCCAAGCCCGCCTCAGAGCTCAACCTCGCCGAGGCGGCCACTCTCGCGGGAGCCGTCCAGAACCCCGCCCGCACCGACCCCAACGTCGACAAGAAGTCCAGGACCGCCCTGCTCGAACGGCGCAACCTCGTGCTCGACACGATGGTCAAGCTCGAAAAGATCACGCCGCAGGAGGCCGCCGAGGCCAAGGCCAAGAAGCTCGGCTACAAGGACGTCAAGGTGCCCGGCGGCTGCGAGGTCAGCAAGTACCCGTACTTCTGCCTGTACGTGCAGAACGAGATCCTCACCAACGAGGCGTTCGGCAAGACCCCGAAGGAGCGCTCACGGCTGCTCCAGCGCGGCGGTCTGACGATCAAGACCACGATCGACCCGAAGATGCAGGCCGCCGCCGAGAAGGCGATCAAGAAGTACGTCAGCACCAAGGACAAGCCCGTCGCCTCGCAGGCGATGATCGTGCCGGGCACCGGCGAGATCAAGGTCATGGCCGCCTCCCGCAAGTTCGGCGGCAACAAGAAGAAGAACGAGATCAGCTACAACGTCGTCGCCGACGCCAAGCACGGCGGTGGCAGCGGCTTCCAGCAGGGCTCCACCGCCAAGGCCTACACCCTCGCCACGGCGCTGGAGGAGGGGCTCAAGTACAACGACGGCTTCCCCTCTCCCGCCGGCTACACCGCGGCCGGCTACGGCTCCTTCCGCGACTGCAAGGGCAACCGGGTGGGCGCCCCCACTCACGAGGTGCGCAACTCCAGCGAGGGCGGCGGCGGCTTCAAGACCCTGCAGAGCGGCACCTGGGGCTCGGTCAACACGTTCTTCATGAAGCTCGAGGAGCGGGTCACCCTCTGCAAGGTGGTCAAGCTCTCCAAGCGCCTCGGGCTCAAGCGGGCCGACGGCGGAAAACTCCGCGAGGTCGAGACGTTCACGCTCGGCGTCAACGAGGTCGACCCCGTCACGGTCGCCAACTCCTACGCCGTCTTCGCCTCGCGCGGCCAGTACTGCACGCCGCTGGCCATCACCGAGATCAAGGACCGCAACGGCAAGGTCAAGCAGTTCAAGCCCAAGTGCTCGAAGGTCATGGACCCCGAGGTCGCCGACGCGGTCAGCGGCATCCTGTCCGGCGTCTTCACCAAGGGCACGATGAGCGGGGTGGGCGGCATCGGCCGCGACGCCGCGGGCAAGACCGGCACCACCGACAACTACACGGCCGCGTGGTTCGCCGGCTACACGCCCAACCTGGCGTCCGCGGTCAGCCTCGGCGACCCGCGTGGCGCGTTCGGCCACGACCTGACAGGCGTCACCATCGGCGGGCGCTACTACACCTACGTCTACGGCGCGTCCATCTCCGGCCCCATCTGGAAGGACTCGATGATCGGGGCGCTGAAGGGCATCGAACCCGCCAAGTTCACCTCGGTCAACCAGGAACGCTTCGGCGGCTGCGGCGAGGACTGCGCGCCCAAGCCCAAGAAGAAGCGCGAGGACGACGGGCCCGAGCTCAACGACCAGCTCAACGACCAGTTCGACCTGGGCGACGACAACCCGTTCGAGCGCGGCAACCGGGGCCGCGGCCGCGGCTGATCCCAGGGTCCCGTTTTCCAGGGTTCCCGAGGCCTCCGCGTGACCGCGGAGGCCTTACCGGTCGCTGACCGGAGAGCCGCTAACCGGAGAGCCGCGCACGGACGGCGGCCGCGACCCGTCCCCCCTCGGCCCTTCCCGCGACCTTCGGGTTGACGACCTTCATGACCTGGCCCATCGCCTGCGGGCCGGCGGCGCCGGTCTCCGCGACCGCCTCGTCCACGAGCCGCCCCAGCTCCTCGTCGGACAGCTGCGCCGGAAGGTACTCCTCCAGCACCGCCTGCTCGTCGAGCTCCGCCTGGGCCTGCTCGGCGCGCCCGGCGTTGCCGAACGCCTCGGCCGCCTCGCGCCGCTTCTTGGCCTCCTTGGTCAGCACCTTGATGATCTCGTCGTCGGAGAGCTCCCTGGCCTGCTTGCCGGCGACCTCCTCGACGTTCACCGCGGCCAGTGCCATCCGAACCGTCCGGAGACGCACCTCGTCCCGGTTCTTCAACGAGGCCGTCAGATCGGCCTTCAGCTTGTCTTTCAATGCACTCATGCGGTCCATCTTGCCTTCTGGGCGAACGGCTCGTGCCGGATGTCGGGCATCATGAGTACGTGAGGAAAGCCGTCGCTGTGCCACTGTCCATGCTCGGTCTCGGCCTGGCCGGGTTGGGTTACGCCTCGATCGTCGAGCGCAACTCGTTCCGGTTGCGCCGCTTCGACGTTCCGGTCCTGGCCCGCGGGCAGCGTCCCGTACGCGTGCTCCACCTGTCCGACCTGCACCTGACGCCGCGGCGCAGCATGCTGATCAACTGGGTTCGCTCGCTCGGCGCCCTGCGACCCGACCTCGTCGTCAACACGGGCGACTCCATCGCCCACCCCGACGCCGTCCCGTCGCTCCTGCACGCCCTGGAGCCGCTGCTCTCGCGCCCCGGCCTGTTCGTGTACGGCTCCAACGACCTCTACGCCCCCAAGCCGAAGAACCCTGTGCGCTACCTCTGGCGCACCTCCAAGAACGAGCGCCGCCAGCACATCCCCACGCTCCCCTGGGAGGAGCTCGGCGCGGGCATGGCGGCCGAGGGCTGGCTCGACATGAACAACACCACGGCCCGCGTCAAGGTCGGCGACCTCGACGTGGCCGTGGCCGGCATCCACGACTCCCACATCGACCGCGACCGCTACGACCGGGTCGCCGGCCCCGCCCCCGCCGACGCCGACCTGCGCCTCGGCGTCATGCACTCCCCCGAGCCCCGCAACATGACCCGCTTCGCCGCCGACGGCTACCAGCTCCTGCTGGCCGGCCACACCCACGGCGGCCAGCTCTGCATCCCCTTCTACGGCGCCCTCGTCACCAACTGCGGCATCGACCGCGCCCGCGTCAAGGGCCTGAGCCGCCACGACGCCGCCTGGCTGCACGTCTCGGCCGGTCTCGGCACCTCTCCGTACGCTCCGGCCCGCTTCGCCTGCTTCCCGGAGGCCACGCTGCTCACCCTGCTTCCCCGGCGCTGACGCGGGTCGGATCGGGGTCGGACGCGGGTCGGACGCGGGTCGGACGCGGGTCGGATCCGAGGCTGACGCGGTCACAAGCACCGTCGAAGTCCGCTAGACTTTCCCAAGCACGTGCAAGACGGTGTGCACCGGGGTGTAGCGCAGCTTGGCAGCGCGCTTCGTTCGGGACGAAGAGGTCGTGGGTTCAAATCCCGCCACCCCGACAGTGCAGTAGCAGGTCAAGGGCCTGATCGCTGGAGACAGCGATCAGGCCCTTGACCGTTTGACCGTCATTTAACCGTCGCTCTGAACACCGCCAGAGAGCACCGACAGGTTCAAACGAGTTTTCCTGGGCACCTTGATCGCTGCATGATGTCCCGTGCGGGCGAAGTCCTGTTCAGATCAGCAAGGCCAACCAAGCGACCCGCGTCCAACCGCTCAGATGACGCAGCGTCCAGTGGTGCCCACGTCTCCTCCGTACGACACGACGCTCGGTGATATCGCCATCAAGCACTCTCGCCTTGGTGCCGTACTCAAAGAGGCACAGGCGCAGGGCCGAGATGTCCGCAAGGCTGCTGGAGGACGTCCGTCTCAAGCCGCCGGGCTCCTTCGTCTGCGTCCAGCCTGGGCGAAGTGGTGTGAGAGGAGGGTCGGGCGAACCGACCCTCCTACTCGATCTCACGGCACCATCGGCTGTGGTCCGCACGGTGCCTGCGTAGGCGTGAAGTGCGGATGGTCGCTGAGGTCCGGTCGGACTACCCGACCGAGTGGGCCGCGATCAACGCGGTCGCCGGCAAGCTCGGCGCATTGGTCTGTCGCGGCTATCCCCCGCACCGGTGCTCGCATCCGCAGCACGCCTGGCCCCGCGGATCACCCAATGGCGTACGCGTCGGGTGTGGGAACGCGAGGGCCCCGCCGCATGGACGGGGCCCCCGAGGTGGCTGGTCAGCTGGACGTCACCGGCGGGTGATCTTCCAGGTGCCGTCCGCCTTCGGCTTCTCCGGGTGCTGGACGTTGAAGAAGAGGGTCTTCGGGTCCTTCCCGAAGTAGATGCCGCTGATCTCCGCGCCCGTGTCCTTGATCGAGGCGAAGAGCTCGACCTGGTCGGCGACTCCCGCCTGCTTGGTGTCCGTTCCGGCGACCCAGATGTCGCTGGCGTAGTTGTCCTCGACGATCCACAGGCGGCCGTCGGGGCCCTGGGCGAGGTTGTCCGGGCTGTCGAAGCCGGTGACACCGGCGCTCCGGTTCTCGACGGGCGCGTTGGCGCCGGCCTGGACGAAGCTCGTCAGCACGTTCTTGTTCAGGTCGATCGCGACGACGCGGTCCTCGCTGGTGTTGGCGACGTACAGCGTGTCACCGATGACCTCGACGTCCTCGGGACGGCCGAACTCGGTGGCGTTCACCGCGTTGGCGGCGGCGTCGGCGTCGACGACGACCTTGTCCATGTCGAGCGGGACCCACTCGAAGGCGCCGGTCTTGCCGGCGTACGTCGCCTGGTTCCACTTCTGCTCGGCGTCGGAGAGGCCGGTGAGCTTGAGTGCGTAGAGCTGGCCGTCGGAGAGGTCTCCGCGCTGGGCCGGCACAAACTTGTAGATAGAGCCGCCGTTGAGCTCGTCGATGACGAAGACGGTGCCGTCGGCGAGCGCTTCGATGCCCTCGTGGCGCAGGATGCCAACCTTGCGACGCTCCTCGACGCGGACGATCGTCGTGGGGTCCTTCGGGTCGAGGAACGCCTCGAAGAGGCGGCCGCCGCCGGTCTCCTCGGCGAAGAGCAGCGTGCCCCAGGGGGTCCAGCGGAGGCCGTCGAGCCGGCGCCAGTCCTCGCGCTGCGCGATGGCCTTGGCCTTGCCGGTCTCCAGGTCGATGACGGAGAGGGAGCCGTTGGAGCCGACCTCGTGCGTGCGGTAGAGGTAGCGGCCGGCCTGCGGTCCCGTCTCGTTGACGGTGTTCATGTCGGTGAGATCGTCGGCGGTGCCGCCGTAGATGTTGAGGACGGTCTCGTCCGCGATCAGCTTCTGGGTGAAGCCCTCGGGGGCGACGAGCGGCTCGGTCCAGTCGGCCGACATCTGCTTGTAGGCCGACTCCTTGATCGGCTCGAACGCCATCGGCCCGGTGCCCGCGAGGGCCGGAGCGGTGGCGAGCAGGCCGAGAGGCAGGCTCAGGCCGAGCGTCAGAGCAGCGGTGGTGAAAAAACGGGTACGGCGCATGGGTGCGTCCCCCTGTGGGTGGTTCGGGTGTGCCGGGTAGACACGCTGGACGCTACGAGCGCTTCATGAACAACCGAGCCTGTCCCAGTGGCGCGAAGGTAGATCTCCGGGTGAACATTTCCCCATCGGTGCGCGGCGCCGCTGCGCGCTTGCTGACCATGGCCGCTCGAAGCTTCGCCTCGCTGGGTGACTCGGCGGAATCCACGAGCCTCCTGGTGCAGGCGGAACGCGTTCTGGATGACGAGCCGACGAGTACACCGTCGCCCTGGGTCGGCCCGTTCGATGAAGGGTCGCTGGCGCTCGACGCGGCGCGATCCATGCTCGCGCTCGGGCAGCTGCGCGAGGCGCGCCGGCAGGCCGATCGAGCCGTGGCCCTGCGATCGGGAAACCGGACGCGCAGCCGAGCGCTGGGGCAACTGCTTCTCGCGAAGGTGCTGCTGGCCGAAAGCCACGTCGGGGAAGCGTGTCACGTGGTGTTGGGCGTAGTCGAGGCCACGCGGTCGCTGGCTCGCTGGTCGTCACCCGCCCATTGGTCAATCTCCAGGGGCTCCTTGAGGCGTACCGTGAAGAGGAGATCGTCGCCGAGTCCTCACGGTGCTTGCCGAGGCTCTGGAGGAACGGCGCTGGCTGTACAGATGGGGAGATTCTGAACGTGGACCCCGAAGCCCCGCTCTATATCGGAAACGCCGGCGTCCACGGCCGGCCAGGCGGCAAGCCCACATGGGGCCCACCCGCCCACGCCGCACTGCGACGCCTCATCGCAACGGCCCACCGCTGATCGACCGCTCCCCACGCGCCGGAAGACCGTCGCGCCGGTCCCAGCCATGCTCGGCATGCCGGAGCCTACCCGCCTGACATGGCATAACGACCTCCATGCGGCTGACCAGCAAGTTCGCTTGACCACCCCAGATAGTCAGGGGCATTACTCCACGACTGCGCCGGGGCGCGCGCCTCAGGAATCGGAGCGCTCGATCCGGACGGCGACGCCGTCGAGGATCAGCTCCAGCCCGAGCGAGAAGTCCGTGTCGGCGATCGTCGCGTCGGGGGTGTCCGACGGCAGCGCCTCGAACAGCGCCGAGGAGAACAGCCGGGCCGTCTCGGGGAAGTGCTCGGGCTCGACAAGCCGGACCAGCGCGCGACCGTAGTCGCGCTCGGCGTCGGCCTGCCCCTGGCCTTCGGCCCTGCCCTCGGCGAGCTCGCTGTACTGCCGCACCGACTGGACCACGTAGCCGTTGATCAGCGTCAGGATGCCGACCTTGTGCGCCCAGTCGAGGCGGGTGCGGGACATGATGGCGAGCGCGGCCTCCATCCAGGCGATCTGGTTCGGACCGGAGGGCGGTCCGGAGGCGGGCACGCGCGTCAGCCACGGCCGACGCCGGAACACCGCGCGCTGCGCGAAGGCCCAGTTGCGCAGCCCTTCGCGCCAGTCGTCGGTGTCCAGGTCCGGCGGCGTGCCCATGGCGGCGTCGGCCATGAGCGTGAGCAACTCGTTCTTGGATCCGACGTGCCGGTAGAGCGACATCCCCGTGAAGCCGAGGCTCTTTGCGACCTTGGGAATCGTCACGCCGCCGAGCCCGTCACGGTCGGCGATCTCCACCGCCGCGGCGACGACCAGGTCGACGTCGAGGGCCGCGGGCCGCCCGAGACGCGAGGACTCCGGCATCCGCCAGAGCCGGCGCAGCGCCGCCGGAACGAAGTCCTCGCTGGTCATGGCTCCCTCGTTCGCCTCCGGAGAGTTCGGCCCCATCATGCCAGACCCTCATTAGTATACCTGTGATACTTTCTTGCTGAAACTAAAGCTCGGGGAGAGGGACGAACATGAGCATTGACACCGCATCGCGGACATCGAGAGGGCCGGTCCGGCGCGCCGAACGCGCCCTCGCACCGGACCTCGCCCGGGGCGCGATGCTGCTGATCATCGCGCTGGCCAACGTCGCCGGAGTCGTCTTCGCCGGCCAGCCCGGCCTCGACGCCACGCCGGAAGGCGTCGAGCGCGGCCTCAACTTCCTGCTCTTCGAACTCGTCCACGCCCGCGGGTACCCGGTCTTCGCCGTGATGTTCGGCTACGGACTCGTCCAGCTCGCCCGCCGCCAGGACGCCTCCGGCGCCACGCCGAAGCAGGTCCGCTCGGTGCTGTTGCGCCGCAACCTTTGGCTCGCCGTCTTCGGGGTCGCGCACGCCGCCTTGCTGTACTACGGCGACTTCCTCGGCGCCTACGGGGCCGTCGGGATCGTGATGACCCTGGTGCTGCTGCGCCGCGGCGACAAGTTTCACCGGGTCGTGCTGGTGATCTGGGCGGTGGCGGCGGTCCAGGTCCTGGTCATCGGCGCCATCGTGGTGAGCGGCATCATCGAGGGTTCGGGCGGGTCGGCCCCGCTGCCGGCGAGCCACATCAACTCCCTCGCCGCGCCCGGGTACCTGGAGTCCATGCTGGATCGCCTCGGCGAATGGCCGATGCACACACTGACCGTCCTGCCCTTCATCCTCATCGCCTGGCTGGGCATGTGGGCCGCCCGCAGCCGCGTCCTCGAAGAGCCGGCCCGCCACAAGACCCCGCTCAAGTGGACCGCCGCACTCGGACTCGGCGTCGCCATCGCCGGAGGTCTCCCGGCCGCCCTGGTCAGTGCCGGATGGCTGCACGTCAACGAGTCGGCCGCCGGTCTGATGCTGATGCTCCACGGCGCCAGCGGCATGTTCGCCGGCCCGGGTTACGTGGCCGGCTTCGCCCTGATCGCCATGCGGGTCACCCGGCCCGGTCCCGTCGTCGGCGCGCTCTCGGCCCTGGGCCGGCGCTCCCTGTCCGGATACCTCTTCCAGTCGGTGGCCTGGCTGGTCCTCCTGGCACCCTTCACGCTCGCCCTCGGCGGCCGTTTCGGCAGCCCCACAGTGACCGGCCTGATCATCGCGGTGGCCGTCTGGCTCGCGACCGTGCTGATCGCCCGTCTCCTCGACAAGCGCGAGCAGGCCGGTCCTGCCGAGATCGTCCTGCGCCGCCTGACCTACGGGCCTCGGGCGTAGTCGCGGGTTGGTGTTCGGCCCGCCACGGCGACTCCGGCGTGGCGGTTCGACAATCGGCACTGGCGCGGCCAGGACCTGCACGTTCATGCCGTGTCTCTGGTGTTGATATATGCGTTTCGCATACACTTTGGTCATGGAGTCAGCCCTGGAAGAAGCCATCGGCGAGTGGCACGCGAGCGTGAACGACAGTGATCTGGAGCGAGCGGCGAAGGCGGTCAGCGATCCGATCGTCGTTCTGGGTCCGAAGGGCGCGGGTCCGATCACCCCCGAGCAGTTCGCGGAGTGGGTCGAACGTTCCGGGATCAAGATGATGCCGAGGTCGTGGCATCCGGTCAGTGAGCGGCTCATGGTCGTGGAGGAGGACGCAACCTGGCCCGGGAGCGAGGCCCCGACCAGGGTGGCCACGGTGTTCCGGGTGACCGGGGAGAAGGTGTCCGCCGCCCTCCGACTGCCCGACCTCAAGTCAGCGCTGGAACTGGCCTACATCTGCCGCGAGATGGCGGCCACCGAATGAGCGAGCCGCACCGGAACCCTTCCGAGCCGGGGCCGGGACAGGTCTTGTTCCAGTTCGTACGCCACTGGTCGCGCCGGGCATCGGCCATGGACCATCGAACCGCCGAGCAAGGCCGACTCGTCCTCGTCACCGAAGCGGTCTGCTCCCTCATGCGGCACGGGCAGGAAGCAACGGTCAACGCCATCGCCCACGAGATCGGCATCGACCAGAGCGGAGCGTCCCGGCTAGTGAAGAGCGCGGCAGACGCCGGATACCTGAAGATGCGGACCTCGGCGACGGACGGGCGCCGACGCCATGCGACGGTGACCTCGTCAGGGCACGCGATGCTGGAGGACGCGCACAGCTGGCAGGAGCAGGTCTTCGACCGGCTGACCGACGGCTGGAGCGAGCGGCAGCGCCTCGACTTCCGACGAGCGATGATCAGCCTGATCGAGCGTTCGTACGCCTTGAACGCATGACTCACACCGACGCCCTATTGAGCGTGGAGGGCGGCGACTGGTGGAGCGGTGCCGCATATGTCGATTGCCCATGTCGCTACACATCCCGCTCGATTTCGGTGAGAAGGTTTCTGTCGCGCGTGTTCACGGAGAGTAGTATCCCCGCCCTTTCGATACGGTAGCTCCCGTTTCCCGGCGAACTCGCGTCGGCAGCCGTAGGGCCGATCTTGACACTCGGCCGCACTTGAGCGTGGCGCCTTCCCAGCGGCACCACTCCTGGTAGCCGGAGGTGAAGGGCGCACCCACCCACGGATATCTGTCGTCGACCGGGCCCTGGTAAGCCTTGCCCGCGCCTCCCGCCGGGAAGTCCTCATGGACGCGGCCGCCCGGCTGTTCGCCGCACACGGCTACCAGGCCGTGAGCATGGAGGACATCGGCGCCGCCGCGGGCATCAGCGGCGCCGGCATCTACAACCACGTCACCGCCAAGTCCGATCTCCTGGTGGCCGCGCTCACCCGCGCCGCCGACGCCCCGCAACTCGACGCCTCCCGCGCGTTCGCCACGGCCACCAGCCCTCGCCACGCGCTCGACCTGCTGCTCCGTTCCTACATCGACCTGACCGTCAACCACAGCCACCTCACCGGCACGTTGATCACCGAGGTGATCCACCTTCCGGCCGAGCAGCGCCACGCGATCCGCCGTCTCCAGCACGACTACGTCAGCGAGTGGGTGCACCTGCTCACCATCGAGCGGCCCGAGCTGACCGAGGCCGAGGCCCGGGTCGTCGTGCACGCGGTCTTCACCACCATCAACGACCTCGCCCGGATCGACCACCCGCGTGAACGGGCGGATCTGTCTGGTGACCTGTTCGCCGTGTGCCGGGCTCTCCTGCTCGCGCACACCGGATGAGATCAGGGGCCGTGGGCGCTCTCCACGACGCCGCGGGTGCCGTCGACCGTGTCGATCTGCCCATCCGGCCCGGTCACGACGCCTACCACGCCGGTGGCCCGGCCGGGGCTGGCCCGGCCGGCCCGATACCAGCACGCCGGCGGGCCGGACTGATCAGCGGGAGCCGGTCCGTGGTGGCCGGGCGGCGCCGGCGCGTGGCCCGTGACACCGTTGGCCCCGTGACTCGAACACCACCTCGTAGAGCAGCCGGCCACGAAATCGCGACAGGGACTTGCATCCGATACCTAGGTACAGGTTTACCGTCAGGGTATGACGCAAGACATTGCCCTTGACCAGGAGTGGGTGCCCTCGGCGTGCACCCTGCCCACCGCTGAGCGGCCCCTCCGGGTGGCCGAGTTCGATGGGTTGTTCACTGAGGCCGTGCAGGCGGTGCAGCGCTCCGAGCGCGAACGCCTGCGGCTGGAGCTGGCCTTCAGCCCGGACAACGCGGCGCGGGCCGCCGAGCTGACAGCACGGGAGAACGGCTGCTGCTCGTTCTTCACCTTCACTCTCACCATCGCCGACGGCAGCCTCGCACTGGAGGTGGCGGTACCACCGGAGCACGTCGAGGTGCTGGATGGGCTGCAGGCGCATGCCGGCGCTGCGGTCGCCGGCAGCCGCGCGGCTGCGGCTGCCTCAGGAGGGCGAACGGTGTGAGGCAGGGCATCGACGGGCCGTACCTGCGCAGTGGGCAGGTGGCCGAGCAGGCCGGCGTCAACCTCCAGACCCTGCGGTACTACGAACGCCGGGGGCTGATCGCCGAACCTCGGCGCAGCCCCGGCGGTCACCGGGCCTATCCGCCCGAGACCGTCACCCTGCTCACCGTGATCAAAGCCGCCCAGCGGCTCGGCTTCACCCTGGAAGAGGTGGCCGAGCTGATCGACACCGGCAGGCACGGCCACCCCACTCCCGATCTGCGCTCCCGCGCGCAGGCCAAGATCGCTGAGGTGGACGCGCGGATCGCCGACCTGACCACCATCCGCCAGGCGCTGATGCAGGTGGTCAACGCCGGCTGCGACAGCCTGACCCACTGCACCTGCCCCGACTGCCCCCTGCCGTTTGCCGATCTGGCCCACGATCGCGCCCCCCAAGGCACAACGCGGTCAGGCCGCCGCTGAGCCGACACGGCGCTGCCGATACCGTCACCTGCAGAAATGAAGCGGCACGAGCAGGAGTTGGAGAGCAGGGTGACGCAGCGGGCGCAGACGGAGGGCCTGGTCGCGGGAGTGGAGCGCCACCAGGTCGCCATCTACGTGGGGGCCATCGCGGTCGGCGCCGTGGCAGGATGGGCCGCCCCGACGCTGGGATCGGCGCTGGAGCACGCGATCAACCCAGTGCTGGCGGCCCTGCTCTATGTGACGTTCCTGCAGGTGCCCGCCGCCGAGCTGGTGCGCTCGCTACGCGCGGGCCGCTTCTTGGGGGCCGCGCTGGTGGTGAACTTCGCTGTGGTGCCACTGGTGGTCGCGGCGATGTTCGCATTCCTGCCCGACGATCAGGCGGTGCGGCTTGGCGTGCTCCTGGTGCTGCTGACCCCCTGCGTCGATTACGTGATCGTCTTTACCGGGCTGGCCGGGGGCAGCAGTCGGCAACTGCTGGCCGCTACCCCGCTGCTACTGCTCGCCCAAATGGTCCTGCTGCCGGTGCTGCTGGTGGCGTTCATGGGCGCAGATCTGACGCGGATCGTCGAGCCTGAACCGTTCGCCGAGGCGTTCGTGGTCCTGATCGTCATACCGCTCACCCTGGCCTGGCTCACTCAGGCATGGGCGGCCCGTCGCCCGGCTGGGCGGGCGGTGGCGGGCGCGGCAGGGGCGGCGATGGTGCCGCTGATGGCGGCCACCCTGGTGTGCGTGGTCGCCTCCCAACTGCCCAAGCTGGACGGCAACCTGGCCATGGTGGCCGGTGTCGTGCCGTTCTACGTGCTGTTCCTGGCCGTGATGGCCGTCGCCGGCCTCGCGATCGCCCGCCTGTTCCGCCTCGATGTGCCGGCGAGCCGAGCGATCGTGTTCACCGGCGCCACCCGCAACTCCCTGGTCGTGCTACCACTGGCGCTGGCACTACCCGACGCGCTGGCCATCGCCGCAGCGGTGGTGGTCACCCAGACCCTGGTGGAGGTGGTGGGCATGGTCGTCTACGTCCGCCTGGTGCCCAGGCTGCTGACGCTAGGCGAGCGGTGTGGCTCACTCACATGAGCCCTGTGCGAATGACTTCTAGTCCGAAAATCGGTGAATTAGCGGGGCAGGCGGCAGCAGACCCTTAGACGTCAACCGCCATCGCTCAGCTACCCCGACACCGTCTCGGCCGGGATCTTGGCCGTTGTGAGTCGGCCCCGCCGACTCCTACCGGCGCGACCGGACCTGGTCGAGCGAACGCCTGGGAGCGTGAGCCGCGACGTTCAGGAGATGAGGGCGCCGCGTCCGGTGGGTGAGTGGGCGCCGGCGCGGGCCTCTCCGCCGCAGTGACGGCAGACGACGACCGGATCGAGGGGCTCCCCGCAGGAGTGCTTCCAGCGGACCGGCGGGGCGTCGGGGTGCAGGTGTCGGTCGCCCCACTTCATGAGCGTGATCAGCACGTCGGTCAGCTCGGCGCCCGCGGGCGTGAGGTGGTATTCGAAGCGCACGGGATGGTCGCTGTAGCGTTTGCGCCGGGTGATCCCGGCCGACTCCAGCTTGCGCAACCGGACCGTGAGGATGTCGCGTGAGGCGCCGGTGTTGCGCACCATGCCGTCGAAGCGCCGCACGCCGTGACTGATCTCACGGATGATCAGCAGGCTCCACCGCTCGCCGACCAGGTCGAGGGTGTCGGCGATGGAGCACTCGCGCGGCTGGACCTCCTTCGGTGGCATGCCGCGCAGCTTAGTCGCCGTACTCGCGCACCCCGTCCGGGTCAATGCTCGGATCCGGGGACGTACGACACGGCCTCGCCGGGTCCGCTCCTGATCATCCTTGCCGGGCATCACCGGCAGCGGTTTGGTCACCGGTGTCGAGGCTGTCGTCTTGGTACAGGTCGGGAATGCCGTCGTGGTCGCGGTCGACGGTTTCGGCCTCGTGAATGCGCCGATAGACACGGCCGCGCACCCGCAGGATCACGCTGGCGAGCAGGGCCGAGATCAGGGACGCGGCCAGGACCGCCACCTTGACGTGATCATCGGTCTCGGTGCCGGGGCCGAAGGCCAGCTCGCCGATCAGGAGTGAGACGGTGAAACCGATCCCGGCCAGGATCGACAGTGCGAACATGTCGACCCAGGCCAGGTCCTTGTCCAGACGGGCGCGGGTGAAGCGGGCCACCGACCAGGTCGCGGCCATGATGCCGAGCGGCTTGCCCACGACCAGGCCCGCGAGGACACCGACGGCTACCGGGCTGGACAGGGCGTCGGCCAGCCCGTCCAGGCCGTTCAAGGAGACCCCGGCCGACAGGAACGCGAAGACGGGCACGGCCAGCCCTGCCGAGATCGGCCGGAAGCGGTGCTCGAAGTGCTCAGCCAGGCCGGGCCCGGCATCTGGGCCACCGGCCTTCGCGCTGCGCAGCACCGGCACGGCGAAGGCCAGCAGCACCCCGGCGACGGTGGCGTGCACTCCCGAGGCGTGCACCAGCGCCCAGGTGGTGGCGGCCAGGGGAAGCAGCAGCCACCAGGCGCGTACCCGCCGCTGCACCAGCACGGTGAAGGCGGCCAGCGGCAGCAGCGCCGCCAGCAGCGGCACCGGGGACAGCTGGGCGGTGTAGCCGAGGGCGATGATGACGATGGCCACCAGATCGTCGACCACGGCCAGCGTGAGCAGGAAGGTGCGCAGCGCGGTCGGCAGGTGGCGGCCGACGATCGCGAGCACGGCCAGGGCGAAGGCGATGTCGGTGGCGGTGGGGATCGCCCATCCCCGGGTGGCGCCCTCGGCACCGGCGGTGACCAGCAGGTACAGCACGGCGGGGACGAGCACGCCGCCCAGCGCCGCCGCCACCGGCACCGCGGCCCGGTGTGCTTCCCGCAGGTCGCCGGCGACGAACTCCCGTTTGAGTTCGAGCCCGGCGACGAAGAAGAAGATCGCGAGCAGCCCGTCACTGGCCCACGCGGCCAGGCTGAGATCGAGGTGCAGCGCCGCTGGACCGAAGGTGAGATCGCGCACCGTCTCGTAGCCGTCGGCCCACGGGGAGTTGGCCCACAGCATCGCCGCCACCGCGCCGACCAGTAGCAGTGTCCCGCCGACGGTCTCCTTGCGCAGGATGTCGGTCATGCGGCGGACCTCGGGCCACGACCCCCGGCCGAGCAGGTCAGACGAAGGTCGCGGTGCGAGGTTCATGAGTGCTCCGGTTTCGGGATCGGGTCAATCGCTGCCGACCAGACTTCCCGGCGCACCACTTCAACCCTACCGGCCGTCTTCCGGAGCCCCACCCCGCCCCCGTGGGCGGTCGAGGCCGGGCGGCGGACGCGGCACCGGCATAACACGGAATTAACACCCTTACCGGCAGTCTCTAAGGTGACCGGCCGGTCGTCATCGCCCGTTCACTCGGAGAAGTCGGAGAAAGAGACCCATGAGACGCGCGCTTTGTGCCGCCATCATCGCGATGGCGGCCCTCGGAGGCACCGCCGCGATGTCCGCCCCGGCGTTCGCGACCCCCACGCCGGACGATCCCCTGATCATCACCAGCGACCAGCTCACTCCCGTGCTCGACTGCGACAGGCCCGTCACCCTGCTGAAGGACGACAGAGGGCGCGTCGTCCAGCGGAAGCACGACGAGTGCCGGGAACCCGAGAGGGTGGAGTGCCTGGCCGGCCCGGGCCGCCACCGCCACGGCGGCACGTGGCAGGTCCGTTACCGCGACGAGAGGGGCATCGTACGGGTGCGCGGCTTCGAGCACAGGGACGACGCCGCACGTTTCGCCAAGAAGGGCAAGCGCGTCATCAAGCTGATCGACTGCGCCCACCACCACCGCTGATCGTCGGCCCTGACGACAGGGCGCGGCCCGGCACGCGCCGCGCCCTGTCGCCGCCCACGTGATCAGCACGCGCTGCCGGACGACGTCATCGCCACCAGGCCCGGTGGATGGACCCGGCCGAGCTCGCCGCGGCCGACGAAGCCCGCCGCCGGTGTCGCCATCTCATTTGAGCACCGGCCCCGTTGCGTGCCATCCGGTGGACCGCCGGACCCTCCAGGCGGCGGCTCATGACGTGCGCGACGTCAGGGTCTCGTGCCACCAGGTGGTCCAGCGGGATTCGAGGTCGGCGAAGCGGTCGTCGGTGAGGTCGTACGCGGTGAGGAGCATCATGGCGACCCCGTCGGGGTGGGTGGCGGTGGCCGGGGTGTGGGCGGCGACGAGCAGGCCGTCGCCCCACCCGTCGACCGTGAGCCCGACCTGGTTGTCCGAATGGAACCAGACCTGGCCGGTGAGCGCCTCTCCAGTGGGCGAGGCGCCCTCGTACGGGGTGCCGGGCGGCAGGGCGGCGACGGTCGCCAGCCCCGCTGCGGTCAGGGGCGCGGTGGCGCCGGGGCCTTGAAGGAACACGGTGCGCCGGTCGGCGCCGGGGTGGCGCTCCAGCGCGAATTTGAGCTGGTGGATGAAGGTGACCCAGCCCTCGTTGACGTCGTCGTAGTAGGCGTCCCATTCCGGGTCGCCGCTGAGGGGAGCCCGGGTCATCCGCAGCCGGGTCAGGCCGTCGCCGGCGTCGGTCAGCTCGAACCGGTCGCCGCCCTGGACCTCCATCCAGAGTTCGTCGGCGGACTCGGTGACGTGCTGGGCGTAGATGAAATCGATCTCCTTGTCGAGCCCGTCGAATTGCCATCCGTGCCAGCGCCGGATCTGCTCCGGGTCACGCAGGGCGCGCCACACCTCCTCGACGGGGGCGGCGATGGTGACTTCGACGGTGAAGCGCTCAGCGGTCATCACTCGGGCTCCTTGCGTGGGGCGGGATGCCCTCCGGCGACCAGCCGGTACGGCCTGCCGCCGGGGGTGTCGTATCGGGCCGCGACCCGCGAGACGGCCTCGGCCAGTTCGTCGGTGAAGCGGTGCACGTCGCCCGGTTCGGCGAAACGTACCTCGGCTTCGAGGGTGAAGGTGAGCAGCCGGACGCCCTGCCGGTCGGCTTCGGCTGCCATGCGCGTGACGTGGCGGACGGTGCCGGCGGCGACCTCGACGAGGTGTTCGGCGGCGTGCCTGTCGGCGATGCCGTGGAAGCCGGCCTCGACGTCGGCCGCGGAGGCGAGGACGTCGGGGTCGACGAGGAAGGCGTTGGCGGTGGCGCGCATGACGCGCTCGACGAAGCCGCGCCGGGGGCGTTCCTCCACCACCTCGATCAGGCCCTGCCGCTCCAGCACCTTCAGGTGGTAGCTCACCCGCTGGCGCGGCAGGTCGAGCTCGGCGGCCAGGCGCACCGCCGACGCGGGCTCGCGCAGGCGGGCCAGCAACTCCCTGCGGATCGGCGTCAGCGCGACGCGCAGGCGGTCGGGCTCGTCCATGAGCGACATCTCGGTGGCTGCCACGACCTCATGGAACCATTAGACAAATTATTCTGTCAATTGGGGCTGAGCGCTCGCGTTGGCCTCAACACCGGGGAGCCGCGACAATGGCGCGATGAGCGCAGCTGACAGTGCGGAGAGCGACTGGGTGTCCAGGTTCGCTGACGAGGTGATCTCCGAGGCGCAGCGGCGCGCCCCGGGCAAACCCATCGTCTGCGCCTCCGGGCTGAGCCCGTCCGGGCCGATCCACCTGGGCAACCTGCGCGAGGTCATGACCCCTCACCTGGTCGCCGACGAGATCCGGCGGCGCGGCCTCGAGTGCGTGCACCTGCTGTCGTGGGACGACTACGACCGCTTCCGGCGGGTCCCTGCGGGCGTCGACCCCTCGTGGGAGGAGCACATCGGCAAGCCGCTGACCGCCGTGCCCGCGCCTCCCGGCAGCTCCCACCCGAGCTGGGCCGAGCACTTCAAGGCGCCGATGACCGCCGCGCTGGCGGAGCTGGGCGTCGAATACCGGGCGATCAGCCAGACCGGGCAATACACCTCGGGCGCCTACCGCGAGCAGATCCTGCTCGCCATGCGCGAGCGCAAGCGGATCGACGAGGTCCTCGCGCGCTACCGCACCAAGCAGGTCGACGCCTACTTCCCCTACAAGCCCTACTGCGAGCTGTGCGAACGCGACCTCACCACGGTCACGGCCTACGACGACGACACCACCGAGCTGGCCTACACCTGCGTGTGCGGGTTCGGCGAGACCGTGCGGCTGGCCGAGCACGACCGCGGCAAGCTGGTGTGGAAGGTCGACTGGCCGATGCGCTGGGCGTACGAGGGCGTGGTGTTCGAGCCGTCGGGGGTCGACCACCACTCGCCCGGCTCGGCATGGGTCGTCGGCGAGCGGATCGTGGGCGAGGTGTTCGGCGGCGAGCAGCCGATCGGCCCCATGTACGCCTTCGTCGGCATCACCGGCATGTCCAAGATGAGCAGCTCCAAGGGCGACGTGCCGATCCCGGCCGACGCACTGGAGATCATGGAAGCGCCGGTTCTGCGCTGGCTGTACGCGCGGCGCAAGCCGTCCCAGTCCTTCAAGATCGCCTTCGACCAGGAGATCCAGCGGCTGTACGACGAATGGGACGCCCTCGGCCGCAAGGTCGCCGGCGGCGACGCCCAGCCCGCCGAGCTGGCCGCCTACGACCGGGCCGTCCGCACCGCCGAGGGGCCGCTGCCCGTCACGCCCCGGGCGGTGCCCTACCGCACGCTGGCCTCGATCGTCGACATCACGACCGGTGACACCGCGCAGACCCTGCGAATCCTCGGCGACCTCGACGCGATCACCTCGCTCGACGACGCGCGGCCGAGGCTCGACCGCGCGCAGCGCTGGGTCGACACCCAGCTGGCCGCCGACCAGCGCACCCGCGTGCGCGAGTCGCCGGACGAGGAGCTGCTCGGCTCGCTCGGGCAGGACGACCGCGACTCGCTGCGGCTGCTGCTCGACGGCCTGGACGAGCACTGGTCACTCGACGGGCTGACCACGCTGGTCTACGGCGTGCCGAAAGTGCGCGCCGGGCTGCCGGCCGACGCGAAGCCCACGCCCGAGGTGAAGGTGGCGCAGCGGGAGTTCTTCGCGCTGCTCTACCGGCTGCTCGTGGGCCGCGACACCGGGCCGCGGCTCCCGACGCTGCTGCTGGCCGTGGGCGCCGACCAGGTGCGGAAGCTCGCCGGCGGCTAGCCGGGTCCCGGCGTCAAGGTCCTGGTGCCGAACGAGGCCGGGAGTTCCGACTGTGCAGGTCACAGGACGATTAACACCCCCTGGTGGAGCACATGGCCCATGATCGATGCAAGGCGGCGTAAAGCGGCTTGCATGTGACCTGGCTCATCTTCTTGGCATGACCAAGCAGCAGTTCGCCCCCAGTGTCACCGTTGTCGTTCCCGCGATGAACGAGGCGGACAATCTGCCGCACGTGTTCGCGACCCTGCCCGACTGGATCGACGAGGTCGTCCTGGTCGACGGAAACTCCAGCGACGACACCGTCGCCGTGGCCCGCAAGCTGCGTCCCGGACTCCGGGTCGTCACGCAGAGCGGGCGCGGCAAGGGCAACGCGCTGATCGAGGGTTTCGCGGCGGCCAACGGCGACATCATCGTCATGATCGACGCCGACGGTTCCACCGACGGCCGGGAGATCTTCTCCTTCGTCACCGCGCTGGTCGACGGCGCCGACTTCGCCAAGGGCTCCAGGTACGCCCCCGGCGGCGGCTCCGACGACATCAGCCCGGTGCGCTCGCTCGGCAACAAGATGCTGACCGGCCTGACCAACCTGTTGTACGGCACCCGCTACACCGACCTCTGCTACGGCTACAACGCCTTCTGGGCCCGCCACCTCGACGCGATGGCGCTCGACTGCGACGGTTTCGAGATCGAGACGCTGATGAACGTCCGGGCCGCCCAGGCCGGGCTCCTCATCGCCGAGGTGCCCAGCCACGAGCGCAGCCGGATCCACGGCGAGAGCAACCTGCACGCCGTGCGCGACGGCTGGCGGGTACTCAAGACGATCATGCGGGAGCGCTTCCGCGGCGCGACCGTCCCGCAGGCCCAGGTGGCCCTCGCGAAGTAGGGGATGACATCCTCGGATCATGCGTTACATCGTGATCGGAGCAGGAGCGGTCGGCGGCACCATCGGCGCCCGTCTTTTCCAGGGCGGGCACGAGGTGCTGCTGGTCGCACGCGGCGCCCACTACGAGGCGCTGAGGAGCGGCGGGCTCCGCCTGTTCACCCCCGGCTCCGCCGAGACGCTGACCATCCCCGCCACCGACACTCCCGTCCCGCCGCGCGACGACGACGTGCTGATCCTGGCGACCAAGTCGCAGGACACGATCACCGCCCTCGATCCGTGGCCCCGGCACGTGCCGGTCGTGTGCGCCCAGAACGGCGTCGAGAACGAACGGACCGTGCTGCGCAGGTTCGGGCGGGTCTACGGCATGTGCGTGTGGCTGCCCGCCCTCCACCTGGAGCCCGGCACGGTCGCCGCCCACGGGCATCCCCGCTCGGGCATGCTGCACATCGGACGTTATCCACAGGGTGTGGACGAACTGTCCCAGCAGATCGCCGCCGACCTGGCCAAGAGCGGTTTCGTCGCGCTGGCCACACCCGACGTCATGCGCTGGAAATACGGCAAGCTACTCGGCAACCTGGGCAACGCCCTCGAAGCGCTCTCCGAGCGCGCCCCGGGCACCGAATCCCTGCACGAACGCGTCAGGGCCGAGGGCACCGCCGTGCTCGAGGAGGCCGGCATCCCCTACTCGACCCCACGTGAGGAACGGGAGCTTCGCGGGCGCCAGGTCGAGCTCATGCCGATCGAGGGCATCGAGCGCGGCGGCGGGTCGTCGTGGCAGAGCCTGGCCAGGTCCAGCGGCTCGATCGAGGCCGACTACCTCAACGGCGAGATCGTCCTGCTCGGCCGCGAATACGGCATTCCCACCCCGGTCAACGAGGTGCTGCAGGCCGAGGCCAACAGGTTCGCGCGGGAGCAGCTGCCGCCCGGCTCCATGCCGCTGGAGCGGCTGACCGCGCTCATCGACGAGCGTTCCGCATCCGGATCCCGCTGAAGCCGAGCGTGCTCGACGTCACCTCGTTCCAGAACGGCCACAGGTCGCCGAGCACGCGCAGCTGGATCCCGGCCCGCTCGTGCAGCTCCAGCAGGTCGGTGACCGGCTCGGGCGGGCCCAGCGGCTCCACCGGCACCCGCGCGACGACCGCGTGCGGCGGATCGCCGATGGGCGCGAACACCTCGGCCGGCAGCCGGTACGCGTAGAGGCGAACCTCCATGATCGCCTTCAGCCAGCCGTACTCCACCGCGTGCACCCGGTCGCCGCAGCCCAGGCCGATGATCCGCTCGGCGTCGGCGTCGGTGGTGGCGGGAGTCCGCCACGCCATCGCCCGGGGGCAGGCCCGCGGAAACCAGTAGTCGGGACACCGGTCCGCGCCGACCGCCCAGACGTACGGCTCGCCCACGGTGGAGGTCGGCGCGACATGCGGCAGGAACCGCTCGATGGTCGGGTCTTCGGAGAAGTGCAGCACTTGGCCGGGGTCGGGTCTCATGAACATCATGATGACCGCCGAGCCCGATGGATTCGAGGATCGCGCGGCATACCACGCCCGGCTGAGGGCAGGTGGTGACTCGCTCAGATGACAAGGGGTGAGTTGGATGGTCTTACTTGGTCTGATTCTGGTCCTGCTCGCCGGTGGCGCCATCTACGTGGTCGCCACCGAGGAGAGTGCCAGGTACATCCTGTTCGGTTACACGTTCCAGCCCGACCAGGTCGAGATGTTCCTCGTGGGTGCCGTCACCGCCGCGGTCCTGCTGGCGGGGCTCTGGATGCTCGGCTCCGGCTCCCGCCGGTCGGCCAGACGCCGCCGCCGGATCCGCAGCGCCAGGGCCGAGGAGTCGAGCCGGCTGGCCAGGCTGGAGGACGAGAAGCGCGAGCTGGAGCGCAAACTGGAGCACGAGCACGCCGACACGCGGACGGCGCCCCTCCCCGTGAGGGAACCCGCTCGCGAGCCGCGGCACGCCGCCGGCGACAAGCTCGTCGCGCGCGGCTCCGACGACACGAGGCCGTAGCCCACTGGCGCGAGGGTGGCGAGGGGCCCTCGCGCCAGAGCACGGAAATCCCACCAAAGGGGGGGTGTACTCTGCGAGGCGATCTCATCATGCACCTGGAGGTCGCATGCCCCCCACGCGTGGCCGTCCCATCGCGCTGAAGCTGCTCGTCCTGCTGCTCGTCCCGCTGCTGTCGCTGGTGGGCCTGTGGGCGTTCGCGGCGGGCCTGACCGGGGTCGACGGACTGCGCCTCCTTCAGACCAACGAGCTGGTCACGAACCTGGCCAATCCCTCCGAGCAGATCAACATCCGGCTGCAGAACGAACGACTGGCCTCGGTCGACTTCCTGACCAGCGGGCAGGGCACCGAACGACTGGCCACCCAGCGCGCGCTGACCGACCGCGCCGTCGACGACTTCAAACAGCGGGCCCAGGAGCAGCGTGACCTGTCTCCGCAGATGACCACCCAGCTCACCGCCCTGTACGGCAAGCTCGACCAGCTCGCCGAGACCCGCCGCACGGTCGACTCCCCGAGCCCCGAGCCACTCGACGTGATCGACGGCTACAGCCAGATCGTCGACGCGACGTTCCGCATGTACGACGCCATGGTCCTGGTGCCCGACCTGGCGCTCTACCGGCAGGCCCGGGCCGTCACCATGATGGGCGAGGCCAAGGACATCCTGTCCAGGGAACGGGCGCTGATCACCGTCGTGCTGGCCAGGGGCAAGGTGACCGAGGCGGAGCGCGAGGCGTTCACCGGGATGATCGCCACCAGGCGCCTCCTCTACACGCAGGCGCTCTCCCACCTCGACGCCGGGCTGCGCGGGCCGTACGAACAGCTCGGCGCCTCGGCCGCCTACCAGGAGTTCCTCAAGGCGGAGGACGCCATCAGGGGGCAGGCCGTGATGGACGGGCTGCCTGCCGAGGCCGCCACCTGGCCCGTCGACGGCGCCAACCTGTGGGCGGCGATCGAACGCAACCAGTCGGAGGCGGTGCAGGGCATCTTCCGGCGCGTGACGCCCGCGGCCAACAGCGTGCTGGTCAAGATCGGCGTCGCGGGCGGCGCCGGACTGCTCGCGGTGATCGTCTCCGTGCTGGTTTCGCTCCGCTTCCGCCGCCGCCTCGGCGACGAGCTGGCCGGTCTCCGCGACGCCGCGACCGAGCTGGCCGAGGTACGGCTGGCCGGGCTGGTCAAACGGCTGCGCACGGCGGGCGGCGGGCCCGCACCCGACGAGCCGGCCCCGCTGGAGGTCAAGACCGACACGGCCGAGATCCGCGACATCGTCCGGGCCTTCAACAACGTCCAGGCCACGGCCGTGGAGGCCGCGGTGAGCCAGGCCCGGCTCCGGCACGGGGTGAGCAAGGTCTTCGTCAACCTGGCCAGGCGCAACCAGACGCTGCTGCACCGCCAGCTGCTGCAGCTCGACGGCATGGAGCGCGACACGGAGCAGCCGGAGATGCTCGAGGACCTGTTCAAGCTCGACCACCTCACGACCCGCATGCGCAGGCAGGCCGAGAGCCTCATCATCCTGTCGGACCAGGCGCCGGGACGCGGTTGGCGCAATCCGGTGCCGATCGTCGACGTGCTCCGTTCGGCCGTCGCCGAGGTCGAGGAGTATCAGCGGGTGGAGGTGCTGCAGCCGCCGCCGGTGGCGCTGGTGGGCAACGCCGTCACGGACGTCGCCCACCTGATGGCCGAGCTGATCGAGAACGCCACACTGTTCTCACCACCGAAGACCAGGGTGGACCTGCGGGCCACGACCACCCCGAACGGGGTCACGATCGAGGTCGAGGACCGCGGTCTCGGCCTGACGCGGGCGGAGCTCGACGAGCTGAACGATCGGCTGTCGGAGATGCCGGAGTTCGACCTGGCGCAGAGCGACCGGCTCGGCTTGTTCGTGGTGGGCCGGCTGGCCGCCAGGCACGACATCAAGGTCACACTCGGCCCGTCGCCGTACGGAGGGCTGACCGCGGTCGTCGCCCTGCCCGCGGCCCTGCTCGCCGAGCAACCGGCGCTCAGCGGGCGTTAAAGCCCCGCGGGCGGGCAGCGCCGTCAAAGCTCAGCGGGCGTTAAGCCCAGCGCCGTCAGAGCTCAGTGCCCGTCAGAGCTCAGTGCCCGTCAGAGCTCAGTGCCCGTCATAGCTCCACGAAGGGGTCGCTGAAGTGGGCCGTCGCTAGGATGGCCCGCTCGGCGCGCAGCCTGCCGAGCACCTCGGCGCGGGTGGCCGTGGCCTGGTCCTGATCGTCGTCGTAGAGGTAGCCGATGCTCGGATCGGCCAGCTGTGCGGGGTGGAGCACGAGGTCGCCCGTCATGGCCAGCTCGCCGACCCTGACGATCTGGTGGCCCGGGGTGTGGCCCACCGCGAGATGCACGTGAACGCCCGGCGAGACCTCGGTCTGCCCCTCGACCACGTGGAGCTGGTCCTTGATCGGGGCGACGATCTGCTCCAGCATCGCGCCCTGGGCCACGTCGAGCTCGGCCTGCTGCAGGACGTGGCGGGCGTTCTCGAACAGCGGCCGGCCGTCGGCGATCACGCCACTGGCGTGGTCGCTGTGCAGATGGGTGAGGATCACGGTCTCGACCTCGGCGGGCGCGGCGCCCGCGGCGGCCAGCTCACCGGCCAGCGTGCCCGGCACCGGCGCCCAGCTGGACGCCGGCGAGTCGACGGGGCCGATGCCGGTGTCCACGAGCGTGAGGCGGCCTGCCGGGTCTCTCAGCAGGTAGCAGTGGAAGTGCAGGATCCACGGCTCTTCCCGGAGGGCTCCTCCGGGGAACATCTCGGCCATGGGGCGGCGGATCGTCTCGCCCATCGGGCCTACGGCGTCGCAGAGCGGCGTCACTTCGACGCCCGCCAAGATGCGGGATTGGTGCGGCATCCGTCCAGACTAGGCGGCCACGGGCTGGCGCGGAACGTACTCGTTCTCAAGATCGGCGGCGAAGACGGCGCGGCGGCAGTTGGCGCACCGGTACATGATCGGGCCTTCGTCGAGCTCGTGGTGACAACGCGGGCAGCAGGTGCTGGTCTTCATGAGATCCCCCTTGGGTTCGTGCTTCCATGAAAGCCTCGTCGGATTGCAGAAGCCCTGCATCACGCTTGACAGGATGCCGCTGCGTCGATGGGCCTTCCATGCCGTTCATCACACCGGCCATGGGTAAAACGACGGTGTTTCGAGAAGAAGATTGTCTCGGCGGCACAGGTCGCTGCGTGGGCGAAGGAGCGAGAACAGCCCGGGAATAGTCCATCAGGGCTAGGCGTTGGATAGGGCGAGACGTGTGATATCTTGCCGTCCGTCAGCGTTGAGCTCCAGCTCCGCTGAATCCCCCCGCAGCCCGCCCCTCGTCAAGGGCCGGCTCGCTCTTCACCTCGGCCGACTTTCGGCCTGCCCTTGAGAGGGGCCTCATCATGTCTGTCGACACTGTCAACACCATTCCCCAGCAACGCGCCGGTACTCCCGTCCGGCAGGTCAGCGGCCTGCTCGACCTGCGGGAGAAGGGCGCTTTCATCCGCGCGGAGCACCTCCCCGGTCCTGGAGACGTCCGCATGCAACCCGAACGGGCCAGACAGCTCGGCCTGCGTCCCGGTGACCACGTGGTCGCCGATGTCGCCGGGAGCAAGCTGGTCAAGGTCCGGTCGGTCAACGGGGTCACCGACTGGCGGGACCGGCCGGACTTCGGCGACCTGGTCCCGGTCCACCCGACCGAGCGGCTGCGCATCGAGACCGAGTCGCTCAGCACCCGCGTCATCGACCTGTTCGCGCCCATCGGCAAGGGGCAGCGCGGGCTCATCGTGGCCCCGCCCAAGGCCGGCAAGACCATGGTCCTGCAGGCTCTGGCCGCCGCCATCGCCCGCAACCATCCCGAAGTCCACCTCATGGTGCTCCTCGTCGGGGAGCGTCCCGAGGAGGTCACCGAGATGCGCGGGTCGATCCAGGGCGAGGTCTACTACTCGACCTTCGACCACCCCGACCGTGACCACACCGCCGTCGCCGAGCTGGCCGCCGAACGCGCCAAGCGGCTGGTCGAGAACGGCCAGGACGTGGTGCTGCTGCTCGACTCGCTGACGCGCCTCGGCCGGGCGTACAACAACCTGGCGCCGGGAGGCGGCCGGGTGCTCACCGGCGGGCTGGACGCCACCGCGCTCTACCCGCCCAAGCGCTTCTTCGGAGCCGCCCGCAACGTGCTCGGCGGCGGCTCGCTGACCATCCTGGCCACCGCGCTGGTGGACACGGGATCGCGGATGGACAACTCCCTGTACGAGGAGTTCAAGGGCACCGGCAATATGGAGCTGCACCTGGCGCGGGACCTGGCCGAGCAGCGGCTGTTCCCGGCCGTGGACCTCGACGCGTCGGGCACCCGGCGCGAGGAGATCCTGCTGCCCGCCGACGAGCGGCAGGTGGTGTGGCGGCTGCGTCGCATGCTCGGCTCGCTGGAGCGCCGGCAGGGTCTGCAACTACTCGTCGACAAGCTTCGCGAAACGCCGACAAATGCTCATTTCCTGCAGGCTGCCGCACTGTGACCTCTTTTCGCGGACCTCCCTTCGCGGACCTCCTTTCGCGGACCTCCTTTCGCGGACCTCCTTTCGCGGGCCTTGTCGGGCTGTGACGATCGGTCTTCGGCGGGCCCTGGACCGGTCCTCCGCCGATGGCCCGGCGGGAGAATGGGGTCATGCTCGGTGACATCGTCGACCTCCTCGCCTGTCCTGTCTGCCACGGTGAGCTCACCCTCGAAGAGGGCGCGCTGCGCTGCGCGCACGGACACGCCTTCGACGTGGCCCGGCAGGGGTACGTGAGCCTGCTCGTCGGGTCACGGGCACCGGGGACCGCCGACAGCGCCGAGATGGTGGCCGCGCGGGCCGGGTTCCTCGGGGCCGGACACTACGCGCCGCTCACCGAGGCTCTGGCGCGGAGCGTGGCGATGCGGATTCCGGGTTCCCAGAGCGCCCCGGCGGTCGGAAATCGTACGGAAAGCTTCCCGAAGCCGCCGGACGGCGCGACGGCGAAGGCGTACGGTGGAGCGGGTCACGGGGCGGCACAGGAGGCCGGTCACACGCCGGTGATCGTCGACGCCGGAGCCGGCACCGGACACTACCTGGCGGCCGTGCTGGAGGGGATCGGCGGTGGCATCGGAGTGGCGTTCGACGTGTCCAAGCACGCCGTCCGGCGGGCGGCGCGAGCGCATCCCAGGGTGGGGGCGTTCGTGGCCGACGTGTGGCGTCCGCTGCCCATCCGGAGCGGGGTGGCCGACGTGGTGATGAACGTGTTCGCGCCCAGGAACGGTCCCGAGTTCCGGCGCATCCTGCGCCCCGGGGGCGTGGTGGTCGTCGTCACGCCCGCGCCCGCGCACCTGAGCCCGCTGGTGCGCGAGCTGGGCCTGCTCTCGGTCGACGAGGAGAAGGAGCGGCGGGTGGCCCGCAGTCTGGAGGGGTTCGTCGAGGCCGAGCGGCAGACCATCGAATTCGATCTCCATCTCGCCCGTGACGACATCGCCGAGGTAGTGAGGATGGGACCGAGCGCGTGGCACACTGAAGCATCCGAACTTGAGAAGCAAATCTCGGGATATATCTCCCGACGCGTCGCGAAAAATCGGGAAAAAGCAGTAGTGCGAGCCGCGTTCCATCTGTCTATCTTTGAGGCATCGCCGCGATCAAGCATCGCTCCTTGACTGACGCGTGGGGCTGATGTTACTGATGGGGCATTTGGCACGAAATTCCCCCACATTCCCTGAGTATTTCCGTGAATCAGGCGCAATACTGGACGACAACCCACGCCCGGCGGCTGGGATTCAAAGGGAGGGGGCGCGCCGGATGAAGGCCGAGGAACGCTGGCAAGCCAGGTTCCGGGCGTCGCGCATGACGCTGCCACTCTGGGCACGCCAGGCCCCGAACCGCTCCATCTACCGTTCCAACGCCACCGGCACGTGGGAGGTCTACGCCTGGGACCGCGCGACCGGCGCCACCCGCCAGGTCACCGACAGGCCCAAGGGCACCGCCCACGCCACCGTCGACCCCACCGGCCAGTGGATCTACTGGTTCGCCGACACCGACGGCGACGAGTTCGGGCAGTGGTGGCGCCAGCCGTTCGGCGGCGGGCCCGACGAGCTCGTCGCCCCCGACCTGCCGGCCGGCCAGCCGGGCGGCATCGCCCTGTCCATCAACGGCGTCGCGGCGATCAGCCTGGCCAGCGAGGGCTCGTTCCGCATCCACATGGTGCGTGACGGCGAGGCGTCCCGTCTGCTCTACGAGCACGCCGAGGCGGCCTGGGTGGCCGACATGTCGCTCGACGGCCAGCTGATCGCCATCAACCACGGCGAGTACGGCGACTTCCGCCACCCTGCCCTCCGGGTCGTGCGCCAGAGCGGCGAGCCGGTCGGCGAGCTGTACGACGGCCCGGAGCGGGGCGTGCTCGGCCTCAGGTTCGCTCCCGTGACCGGCGACCGCCGCCTGCTCGCCCTGCACGAGCGCCGCCGGCGCCAGGAGCCACTGGTCTGGGACCCGGTGACCGGCGAGCAGCGCGAGATCTGGCTGCGCGACTCGGGCGACCTGGCGGCCGAGTGGTACGACGACGGCCGCGGCCTGCTGCTCCTGCGCGACGACCGTGCCCGCAGCTACCTCCACCGCTACGACCTCGCGGGCGGCGGGCTGACCCTGATCGACACCCCGCACGGGGTGATCGAGGAGGCCGCGCCGCGCCCCAGCGGCCACGTCGAATACGCCTGGTCGAGCGCGTCCCGCCCACCGGTCATCCGGTCGAGCAACGGTCAGGTCGTGCTCAACCCCAGCGGCCCGGCCGCGCCGCCCAGCGTGCCCGTCGAGGACCTCGACGTGCCGGGTCCGGGCGGGCTCATCCACGCGCTCGTCTCGCGGCCCGAGGTCGGCTCGGCGCCGTTCCCCACCGTCTTCCTGCTGCACGGCGGCCCGACGGCACACGACCGCGACGCCTTCTCCCCCGAGGTGGCGGCCTGGGTGGACGCCGGTTTCGCGGTGGTGCGGGTCAACTACCGCGGTTCCACCGGCTACGGCTCGGCCTGGCGCGACGCGCTGCACGGCGAGGTCGGGCACATCGAGCTCGAAGACGTCGCCGCCGTGCGCGAGTGGGTGGTCGATCGGGGCATCGCCGACCCCGACCGGACCGTGCTGTCCGGCACCGCCTGGGGCGGCTACCTGACGCTGCTCGGCCTCGGCACCCAGTCCGGCCTGTGGGCCGCCGGCATCGCGGCCGTGCCGATCGCCTGCCACCAGACCTCCTACGAGGACGAGGCCGAGAGCCTGCGCGCCTACCACCGGGCGCTGCTCGGCGGCTCCCCCGACGAGCAGCCCGAGCGCTACGCCGCCAGTTCCCCGATCACCTACGTGGACCGGGTGGAGAGCCCCGTGCTGATCCTGGCCGGCGAGAACGACACGCGCTGCCCGCTGCGCCAGATCGAGAAGTACGTCGCCAAGCTGGCCGAGCACGGCCGGGAGCACGAGGTCTACACCTATGACGCGGTGCGCGGCTCCCTGGTCGTCGCCGAGCGGATCGCGCAGATCGCCCTGCAGCTGGAGTTCGCCCGCAAGCACGTCGACGCCTACTGACCCCCCAATTGGCACCCCGGGTGGCGGCGACCGGCTGCGGTCAGCGGGCGCGGAGCACCACGATCGCCAGGTCGTCGGCGCTGGGCTCGCTGGCGTAGTCGGCCACGCCCCGGCGGATGCGCTCGGCGACCGCCCGGGCGGACAGCCCCGCGCACTCGGCGAGCAGCTTGGCCAGCCCGCCGTCGTCGTCGAGCAGCCGGTGGCCCGAACGCCGCTCGGTCACCCCGTCGGTGACCGCGAGCAGCACGTCGCCGTGGTCGAGGTGGACCGTGTCCGACTCGAACACCACCTCGTGGAAGACGCCGAGCAGCGACTGCGGGGTGGTGACCGGCTCGACCACGCCGCTCGGCTTCAGGCGCAGCGCCTCGGGATGGCCCGCCGACACCAGCCGCACCTCCAGACCCGTGTCGACCGGCGTGATGTCGCCGTGCAGCAGGGTCAGGAACCTCGCCCGCTCGCCCTCCTCGAGGATCGCCTGGTTGAGCCGGCCGAGCACGGCCGCGACGCCGTAGCCCTCGCGGGCGAGCAGCCGCAGGGTGTGGCGGGCCAGGCCGGTCACGGCGGCGGCCTCGGGACCGGTGCCGCACACGTCGCCGATCGCGAACCGCCACGAGTCGTCGCTGGCCTTGAACAGGTCGTAGAAGTCGCCCCCGACCTCGTTGGCCTCGCCCGCCGGCTCGTAGACGACGCCGTAGTCGAGGCCGGGGACCTCGGGCTCGTTCGGCGGCAGGAGGCTGCGCTGCAGCGCGCGGTTGGCGGCGGCCTGCTGCGCGTAGAGCCGGGCGTTGTCCATGGCGAGCGCGGCACGCCGGGCGATGTCCTCGGCGAACTGGATGACGTCGTCGCCGAACCGGTCGGACCTGCCCAGGCACATCATGCCGAGGCCCCGGCCACGGGCGGTCAGCGGGATCGCGAGCACCTGCGAGTCGCCGAGGTGCATCGAGGCGGTGACCTGACTGTCGACCGGGCTCACGTCCATCGCGGTCAGCTCCTGGCGCAGGCCGTCGATCCTGGCCTCGTCGGCGTGCCAGAGATAGGCGAGGCGCAGCGGCCCGGAGGCGGTGTCGGCGGTGTAGACGGCGCACCAGCTGGCCAGCCGGGGCACCACGATCTGGGCGATGATGGCGGGCACCATGTCGGGGTTGAGGGTGCCGGCCAGCAGGTCGCTCGCGTCGGCGAGGAACCCCAGCCAGTGGGGGCCCTTGGAGGTCTCCTCCTGCCATTCGGATACGACTCTGTCCACAGAGCCGGGTAGCGTGAGTCTTGCCCAATGGACACGGGAGTCGCCCGAATAGGTGATCCCCCACTCCTCCACACCCACCGAGGGAGCCTTCGGATCACCATGCGAGGTGTTCCGCTGCCTCAGCTCCACCTGTACGGCATCGCCGAAATGCTTCCAGATGACCTCGAAGGGCTCACTGACCACCTGCTCCGTGAGATCTCCCGCCACCCGCTCGGCGATGGAGAGCATGCCGCCGACGGCCCACGCGGTCATCACCTCGCGAGTGAACCTCATCGCAGCCGGCACAGCGGCCTCACCGGGTGCGAACGTCGCGGCGAGCGCCGCGTGAGGAGAAGTCATCCAACCGTGCCTACCACACTTCCCGCTGACTTGGGGTAAATCCAAGGACAGGACTACGAGCTACACAACGTGACAGACTTCAATCACTCACGGCGGCACCCCGGGAGTTGAAGGAGGGCCCATGACATCGGCCAAAACCGCGCCGGGTTCCGAGGAGAGGATCTACACAGAGTCAGATCTCGTCCCGATCCTCGAGACTCTTTTCTCCTGGCGTGACGGCGATTTCCGGCGGCGAGTCCCGCATGCGCCCGCAGGGATCCTCAGTGAGGTCCGGTTGCTGCTCAACGAGGTGGCGGATCGCCGCGAACACCTCGCCAACGAGCTGGTGAGGGTCCGCAAGGAGGTCGTCAAGGAGGGCCGGTTCGGCGAGCGGCTGACACCCGGCCCGGGCGTGGGCGCCTGGGCCGAGAGCGTCGAGTCGGTCAACATCCTGATCGACGCCCTGGTGAGCCCGGTGAGCGGCGCGGCCGACGTGATCGACGCCGTGGCCAAGGGCGATCTGTCGAGGCGCATCGACCTCGACCGCTCGGCCCGCGGTGAGGTGCGCCGGCTGGGCAAGGCCATCAACGGCATGGTCGACCAGCTTGCGCTGTTCAACTCCGAGGTGACCAGGGTGGCGCGCGAGGCCGGCACCGAGGGCCGGCTGGGCGGCGGGGCCAACGTGCGCGGCATGTCGGGCAGCTGGCGCGACCTCACCGAGGCCGTCAACACGATGTCCTCTCGCGTGGCGGCGCAGGTGCGTGACATCGCCGTCGTGACCACCGCCGTGGCCAAGGGCGACCTGAGCCGCAAGGTCACGGTCGACGCCGTGGGCGAGATGTTCGAGCTGAAGAACACCGTCAACACGATGGTCGACCAGCTCTCCGCGTTCGCCGAGGAGGTCACCCGGGTGGCCCGCGAGGTGGGCACCGAGGGCCAGCTCGGCGGCCAGGCGCAGGTGACCGGCGTGTCGGGCGTCTGGAAGGACCTCACCGACAACGTCAACTTCATGGCCAACAACCTGACCTCGCAGGTGCGCAGCATCGCGACCGTGGCGACCGCGGTGGCCCAGGGCAACCTGTCCAAGAAGATCACCGTCGACGCCGAGGGCGAGATCCTCCAGCTCAAGGACACCCTCAACACGATGGTCGACCAGCTCTCGTCGTTCGCCGACGAGGTCACCCGGGTGGCCCGCGAGGTCGGCACCGAGGGCAAGCTCGGCGGTCGCGCCGAGGTGAAGGGCGTGTCGGGCGTCTGGAAGGACCTCACCGACAACGTCAACTCGATGGCCAACAACCTCACCTACCAGGTGCGCAACATCGCCCAGGTGACCACGGCGGTCGCCAACGGCGACCTCACCCGCAAAATCGACGTCGACGCCCAGGGCGAGATCCTCGAGCTCAAGTCGACGATGAACACGATGGTCGAGCAGCTGTCCTCGTTCGCCTCCGAGGTCACCCGGGTGGCCCGCGAGGTGGGCACCGAGGGCCAGCTCGGTGGCCAGGCGCAGGTGCGCGGTGTGTCGGGCGTCTGGAAGGACCTCACCGACAACGTCAACTCGATGGCCAACAACCTGACCTCGCAGGTGCGCCAGATCGCGGCCGTCTCCTCCGCGGTGGCCCAGGGCAACCTGTCCAAGAAGATCACCGTCGACGCGCAGGGTGAGATCCTTCAGCTCAAGGACACCCTCAACACGATGGTCGACCAGCTCTCGTCGTTCGCCGACGAGGTCACCCGGGTGGCCCGCGAGGTGGGCACGCAGGGCCAGCTCGGCGGCCAGGCCCGGGTGCAGGGCGTGTCGGGCGTCTGGAAGGACCTTACCGACAACGTCAACTTCATGGCCAACAACCTGACGTACCAGGTGCGCAACATCGCCGAGGTGACCACGGCGGTCGCCAACGGCGACCTCACCCGCAAAATCGACGTCGACGCCCAGGGCGAGATCCTGGCGCTCAAGACCACCATCAACCGGATGGTCGACCAGCTCTCGTCGTTCGCCTCCGAGGTGACCCGGGTCGCCCGTGAGGTGGGCTCCGAGGGCCAGCTCGGCGGCCAGGCCCGCGTCGAGGGCGTCGAGGGCACCTGGAAGCGGCTCACCGAGAGCGTCAACGAGCTGGCCGGCAACCTCACCACCCAGGTCCGCGCCATCGCGACCGTGACCAGCGGTGTGGCGCGCGGCGACCTGACCCGCTCGATCGCCGTCGAGGCGCAGGGCGAGCTGGCGGAGCTGAAGGACAACATCAACTCGATGGTGGCCAACCTCCGCGAGACCACCCAGGCCAACCAGGAGCAGGACTGGCTCAAGTCCAACCTGGCCCGCATCTCCCGGCTCATGCAGGGCCACCGCGACCTGTTCGAGGTGGCCAAGCTGACGATGAGCGAGCTGACGCCGCTGGTGTCGGCCCGCTACGGCGCCTTCTACGGCGTCGACCCCGAGGGCGAGCACGAGTTGCTGCTGATCGGCGGCTACGGTGTCCGGCCCGACCGGGGGCCGCGCCAGCGCTTCGCGGTCGGTGAGGGCATCGTCGGCCAGGCCGCCGCCGAGGGCCGCCACATCGTCCTCGACGACGTGCCGCCGAAGTTCATCACCATCGACAGCGGGCTCAGCCAGTCGACGCCGGCGCAGATCGTGGTGCTGCCGATCCTGTTCGAGAACCGCGTGCTCGGCGTGCTGGAGCTGGCCTCCTTCACGCCGTTCGGCGAGGTGCACCTCGACTTCCTGACGCAGCTCGTCGAGACCATCGGCGTCACCATGAACACCATCATCGCCAACTCGCGTACCGAAGACCTGCTGACCGAGTCGCAGCGGCTGACCCGCGAGCTGCAGGAACGCTCCGACGAGCTGCAGCGCCAGCAGGAGGAGCTGCGCAGGTCCAACGCCGAGCTGGAGGACAAGGCGGCGCTGCTGGCCAAGCAGAACCGCGCCATCGAGATCCAGAACTTCCAGATCGAACAGGCCCGTCGCACCCTGGAGGAGCGCGCCGAGCAGCTCGCCGTCTCCTCCCGCTACAAGAACGAGTTCCTCGCCAACATGTCCCACGAGCTGCGCACGCCGCTCAACAGCCTGCTGGTGCTGGCCAAGCTGCTGACGGAGAACGCCGAGGGCAACCTGACCTCGCAGCAGGTCGAGTTCGCCCGGACGATCCACAGCGCGGGCTCGGCGCTGCTCCAGCTGATCAACGACATGCTCGACCTGTCCAAGGTCGAGGCCGGCCGGATGGACATCCACCCGATCCAGGTGTCGCTGCCGAAGCTGGTCGACCTCGTGGAGGCGGCGTTCGCGCCGCTGGCCGCGGACAAGGGCCTGGTCTTCACCGTCGACGTCGACGGCGCCGTGCCCCTGGAGCTGCGGGCCGACGAGCAGCGCCTCCAGCAGGTGCTGCGCAACCTGCTCTCCAACGCGGTGAAGTTCACCCCGAAGGGCGAGGTCAAGCTGCGCGTCGTGCCTGCGCCGCCGGGTGTCGCCTTCGACGACGAGACCCTGCACGACGCCCACGACCTGCTGGCCTTCCAGGTCATCGACACCGGCATCGGCATCGCGCCCGACAAGCGCGAGGTCATCTTCGAGGCGTTCCGGCAGGCCGACGGCACGACCAGCCGCAAGTACGGCGGCACCGGCCTGGGCCTGTCCATCTGCCGGGAGATCGCCCGGCTGCTGGGCGGCGAGATCCACGTCGAGAGCGAGCTGGGCGTGGGCAGCACGTTCACCCTCTACCTGCCGGCCACCTACACCGGCCCGTTGGCGGCCAGCGACGGCGGCGCCGCCCGCAGGCAGCTGATGGCCGTGCCGATCGAGCAGCCCGCGCCCGAGCCGCCGCTCGACCTGGATCTGCCCGAACTCGTCGAGTCGACCACCGAGACCTCGCCCCAGTGGCAGGGCGACGACCCGCTCAACGGCGCGAAGATCCTCATCGTCGACGACGACATCCGCAACGTGTTCGCGCTGACCAGCGTGCTCGAACGGCACGGCTCGACGGTCGTCTACGCCGAGAACGGGCGTGAGGGCATCGAGCAGCTCGAACGCAACGAGGACGTCGCGCTGGTCCTGATGGACATCATGATGCCGGAGATGGACGGCTGGGCCACGACCTCGGCCATCCGCCGCATGCCGCAATTCGCCGATCTGCCGATCATCGCGTTGACCGCTAAGGTCATGCGGGGCGATCGTGAGAAGAGCATCGCCTCGGGCGCGTCCGACTACGTGCCCAAGCCGGTCGACGTGGACCGCCTGCTCGAACGACTTCGCGGCTGGCTCAGCCGTGGGCGGGTGTCCACGACGGAATCAGCCGAAAGGGCGTGATCAATGCCGGACCGAGCCAAGATCCTCCTGGTCGATGACCGCGAGGAGAACCTGATAGCACTTGAGGCGATCCTGAGCTCGCTCGACCTGGTGCCGGTGCGCGCCAGGTCCGGCGAGGAGGCGCTCAAGGCACTGCTCAACACGGAGTTCGCGCTCATCCTGCTCGACGTGCGGATGCCGGGCATGGACGGGTTCGAGACGGCCGCTCACATCAAGCGGCGCGAGCGTACCAAGAACATCCCGATCATCTTCCTGACCGTGGTCGACAGCGCGCCCGACTACGCCTTCCGCGGCTACGCGGCGGGCGCCGTCGACTACCTGACCAAACCCTTCGATCCGTGGGTGCTGCGGGCGAAGGTGTCGGTGTTCACCGAGCTCTACAACATGAACAGGCGGCTGGCCGAGCAGGCCTCGATGCTGCGCGACCGGCTGACCGGCGAGTTGCCGGCGGGCGCGGGCGATCATGGGGCGGTCCTGCCGGAGCTGTCGAGGAGGTTGACCGCGGTGGAGGAGGAGCTGGACCGGGTGCGGGAGGTGGCGCGCAAGTCACCTGACCCGGCGTTGTCGATCCCGCTCTCCGAGCTGTACGAGCGGCTGGCCCACCTTCGGGCCGGGTTCGACGCCCTCTCCTGAGGTAAAACCTGGGACCATTGTCCGTTAAGTGAGCGATTTGGGGTATTTCCGGTTCTCTAGAGTCGTTAGTGGTCCGACGACAGAGGAGAACGTCGTGATACACGATCATGCCTTCCTGCGGGAACTCGTAGCCATGAAGGATGAGATCGGCGTCGTGTCGCTGTACGTGACCGCCGATCCGCGTCTGGAGGCCTCGGTCAAGCCCGGCTGGGAGATCCTGTTGCGCAACGAGCTGGACACCCTTCGCGAGCAGGTGTCCGGCTGGCCCGACAGGATGCGGCGCGCCACCGTGCTGGAGCATCTCGACGGGCTGGAGCCGGACATCGCGCAGTTGGTCGATCCCGCCGTCTCCGGGCTGGGCCGCGCGTTGTTCGCGCCCGTGTGCACGGACGACATCCACCAGACCACGCTGCAGGTGCCGGTCGGCACCAGCGCGGTGCTCGAATCGACCGCGTACGTACGCCCGATGATCAGTGCCATGGCCACCAGCGCGCCCGCGGGCATCGCGGTGGTCTCACGCGACGGCGTGCGCCTGATCGACTACAGGTACGGCCTGGCCGAGGACGTCTACCAGTCCACCTTCGACCTGGTCATCGAGGACTGGCGGAAGATGCGCGGCCCGAGCTCGCCCAACACCGGGCAGGGGTCGTCGACGCAGTACGACAAGTTCCAGCGCCGCGTCGACGAGAACCTGGGCCGCTACCTGCACTCGGTCACCCCCGAGATCAGCAACAGGGTCGGCTCCCTGCGCTGGACCGACGTGCTGCTGGTCGGCGACGCGAGGGTGACCGCGATACTCGCCGAGGCGCTGCACCCGCTGGAAGTGGTCCAGATCGACAAGATCATCGACACGCTGACGCCGACCGAGGTGATCGCGCACGTCTCCGACGCCCTGACCCAGGTACGCGTGCGCAGGGACATCGCGCTGATCCAGCGGACCAACGACGCCGCGCTCGCCGGAGGGCGCGGCGTGCTCGGGCTCGGCCAGACGCTGGCGCTGCTGAACGAGGGGCGGGTCGACTGCCTGCTGCTCGACGAGAACGGCGAGTGGCAGGGCGGCCGTGGCCCGGACGGCCGGCTCTACCCCACCGGGCAGGTGCCGCCCGCCGTCGAGGCGGTGGACGAGCCGGATCTCGGTGAGCGGATGATCGAGCGCGCCCTGGAGAGCGGCGCCGAGGTCACGATCCTGCACCACGAGGCCGCGACCGAGCTGGCCGATCACGACGGCGTGGGCGCGCTGCTGCGCTGGTGACCGCCTCTAGTGGCGGGCGCGTTCGAGGGCGTCCCAGAAGCCGCGGCGCAGTGCGTGGCGGACCTCGTCGTGCAGCAGGAAGTCGATCGGCAGCGAGGAGCCCTGCAGCAGCCGGGCCTCCAGATCTGACGGCATGCGGGGCTTGCGGGCGAGCACGGCCTCCAGCCAGAGGGCGGGGGCGTCACGGGCGACCGACTCGCCGAAGTCGTGTCCCTCCCGGTGGGCGGCCTTGACCGCGTCGGCCAGCGTGGTGGCCCCGGCCGTGGCGGCGGACGGCGGAGAGACGGGTGCGGCCTGCGGGCCGGTGTAGGAGCTGAGCTGCGACGGCTGGTAGGTGCCGCCGGACTGCGGTGAGGCGAACTGCCCGGTGGTCGGTGACTGCGACTGCGCCTGTGGCTGCTGCTGCGGGATGGGCCCGGTCGCGGGAGACGGCGGAGGTTGCGACTGCGGGATGTCCATCTGGTAGCTGGTGTAGGTGGGCAACGCGGGCGGCGGCGCCGCCTGGCCACGGTCGGGCGACGAGCCGTTGGACGAGGGCCGGCTCTGCGTGGCGGAGCCCTCCGAAGGCGGCAGGGCGTGGCTGCCGCTGCTCGCCCGGGACACGGGCGGGGCCGGCGGCAGCGAGTGGGCGGCATGGCCGTTGCTGAGCGGCTGGTGGTGGCCGTTGGACACCTCGGTGATGCCGGTGACCAGGTTGACGTAGGGGCGCAGGTGGCCGCCGCCCAGCTCGATGAGGTCGTCGCCCTCCTGCCGGAGCGTGCGCGAGACCGCCCAGCCGCCCTCGGCGGCGACGTGCACGACGGTCACCCGGATGCCGAGGTCCTGCGCGTCGCAGACGACCTGGGCGAGGTCTTCGTCGCCGCTGACCACGACCGCGTCGCAGATGGCGTTGTTGCGGGCCAGGGTCATCAGGTCGCGGTGGACCTGGGCGTCGACGCCCTCGCGGCGGCCGGGCCGGATGCGGGAGAGCCGCAGCTTGAGGCCGGGGATGTCGGCGAGCGCGTCGTGCTCGGGAGTGCGGCGGGCTTCGACCGTCGCTTCGTACCAGTAGCACCGCAGCAGCGGCAGACCGGTGCGCTCGCGTGACAGGTTGGTCATCAACTGCAGCAGCCCTGGATAGTCCCAGGCGACGGCCTCGCGATGACGGGTCCCATGCACGGCCATCGCGCCGTCAGCCAGCAGATAGCCGGCGTCCACGAACAGCGCGCAGCGATCCACTGACACCGCCCCTTTCCTGATGGGTCCGACCTCACTGGCTCTGCACCGTCAGAGCCGGACTCGGCGGCCCTCTCTCAGGGTAATGAAAGGGGGTGATCGCGCGAGGGTTAATCCCGACGATTGACAGTGCGCCCGCCGAATCACGTGGACCGTACCAGTTTGTCCTGTTTAAAGTCACTGGTCCGCACGAACGCTTATGGCGGCGACGCCCAGCAGGGTCGCGTCCTTCTTCGTGGAGATCATCAGCGCGGGGTCACGGCCCAACCGGGCGCCGAAGGAGTCGACGTCGACACCGAACGCCATGCCCCGCGCGCCGTTGGCCGAGCCGTCGAAGACGTTGGCCGGATCACGGTCACCCCCGGCGGGAACGAGCGGCCCCGACCCCACCGAGACGACCTCGCCGCTGAGCCCGGCGTCACCCTCCCAGGTCACCAGCTCGATCCGCGCGGGAGCCCCCGGTGGGCCCAGCCCGTCGAGCGGCATCCGCACCGGCGGCTCGTCGCCGCCGGCCACCGTGGCCGGATCGAGCACCACAGCCCGGCCGTACGGCTGAGCCGGGTCCGCCATGACGACCACCAGGCTCCACCCCGCGTAGCGCGCGACCCCCGGCTGCATCGGAGCGTCGGCCGCCCACCACTCCCCCTCCTTCGCGGCACTGCCGACGAGCCCGGTGACGTCGGCGAACGCCTGGTAGGCGGGCCCCGAAGGCAACTCCCTGGCCAGCACCTCGTCGGGCCGGATCGGGACGTAGCCCCTGCGCCCCGGCGGCTTGATCTTGATCGGCCCGGCGGCCGCGGCGCTCGCCGACCAGTAGAGCCCCGCCCACACGACCCGCCCGGCCCTGGGCAGTCGCAGCGCGGCCGCGCTGGAGGCCGCGGTGGAGGCCAGCCCGTCGCGGTCGAGCGCGACCATCGGCCACAGGTCGTTGTCGCGCGTTTCGCCGCGCCGGATCCTGGCCTCCGCGCAGCCGTAGTGGTCGGCGGGGCAGGTCAGCAACGAGTTGCCGACCGCCCTGACCACCACCTCGCCGTCGGCGGCGAATCTGGCGGGCGCCCCGGTGGACCGCACGCCCGACGCGCTCCGCGCGCTGAGGCGCAACGCACCGGCCTGCACCTGCAGGGAAGGGCCGGCGCCGCTCGGGGCGGTGGCGGCGACCTGGACGCGCAGGAACACGGCGGTGGCCTGGCCGGCCGCGAGCGGACCCCTGGCGCACCGCGCGCCCCCTCCGGCCGGGCGGCACTTCCAGCCGTCGGCCGCGCCCACGGGTTCGAGCAGACCGGCCCGGCCGCCGCGCCTGCCCGGTGGGAGCGGCGTGACGCCCGAGGGCAGCTCGACCGCCGCCTCGACCGCCTGGCTCGGCCCCTTGCCCGTGTTGCGCAGGCGTACGCCCACGATGCCGGGCTGGGCGCGAACCAGCGCGCCGAGCGGGTCGATCGTCCCGCGCAGACGCGCCCGGCCGGGCCTCGCCGTCTCCGAGGCCGACGGGGGCGGCACCGGTGTGGACCCGGCCGGCTCAGAGAGGTCGGCGACCCGGGGGATGGGCGGCGGCTGGAGGGCGGCCATGGGCTGCGCGAGCGGTTTCGTCACCTCCTCGCCGGCGACCAGCAGTAAGGCGGCGGCCGCGGCGACGGCCAGGGCCGCGCCGCTCGCCAGCGCCACGGGCCGGCGCGCGGGCGGCCACCGGATCCGGCCCGGCGTGCCGGTAGTGGCACCGGCCATGGCCGCGACATAACCGGCGAAGGCCGGGCCGAGCATCAACGGTCCGACGGCCGTGCGCAACCCCTGGTCGACGTCCGCCAGCTCCGTCATCACCGCGTGGCAGTCGGGGCAGCGGCTCACGTGCTCGGCCACGGCCCTGGAGTCGCGCCTGGCCAGCCCGCCCCTGACGTGGGCGCCCATCTTGCCGAGCACCGGCCGGCAGACCGGGCGCGGCGGGACGGCCAGATGCATCTGGAGGTAGGCCTGGCGCAGCCCCTCGCGGGCCCGGTAGGCGAGCGCCGCGACGCCGTTGGCCGACAGGCCGAGCAGCGGCGCCACCTCGGCGGCCTTGGCGCTCTCCACCTCGGTGTGCCAGAGCACCGCCCGCCACCGCTCCGGCAGTGACTGGAACGCCCTGGCGATCAGCGATCTCTCGAGCCCGGCGACCGCCGGATCGACGAAGGGGACGCCGGGGTCGAAGCTCTCGATCTCACCCGTCGTCACCTGGCGGCGCTCGATCCGGATCCGGTCGTAGACCGTGCGCCGCACCACCGTGAGCAGATAGGTGCGGAAACCCGCCGTCGGCCCGCCCCCGCGGCCCACCAGGTCGAGGATCTTGGTGAACGACTCGGCCACCACGTCTTCGACCTCCGCCTCGCCCCTGACGAGCTGGCGGGCGAGCGAGCGGGCGGCGACGACGTGGCGCTGGTAGAGCTCCCCGTAGGCGGCGGCGTCGCCGTCTCTGACCGCATGGAGCAGATCCGCGTCGCTTCGCACTGACTGCACACTCATGGTTACCTCTTCATTACGTAGAGTTGCCGTGCGCAATCATTCCGCACCCACCACCCCGGCTAAACCGATGACCGGCCTTTACCTCCGGGCGGCGCGTGTCCCACCTGATCAGGCCCCATAGGCTTGGAGGCATGACGGATCGCGACAACCTCCTGGCCGAGATCAACAAGAAGGCCGTCGTCCACGGCAAGGTGGTGCTCTCCTCCGGGCAGGAGGCCGACTTCTACCTCGACCTGCGCCGGATCACGCTCGACGGCGTGGCCGCCCCCCTGGTCGGCAGGGTGATGCTGGACATGACGGCCGACCTCGACTACGACGCCGTGGGCGGTCTGACGCTGGGCGCCGACCCGGTGGCCGCCGCGATGCTGCACGCCGCCGCGGCCCGCGGGCGCACGCTCGACGCCTTCGTGGTGCGCAAGGCGCAGAAGCAGCACGGCCTGCAGCGCCGGGTCGAGGGGCCCGACGTGCGGGGCCGCCGGGTGCTCGCGGTCGAGGACACCTCGACGACCGGCGGATCGGTGATGACCGCAGTCGAGGCGCTGCGCGAGGCGGGCGCCGAGGTGGTGGGCGTCGCCACCATCGTCGAGCGCGGCGCGGCCCCGCGGCTCGCCGAGGAGGGGCTGACCTACCGCACCGCCTTCACGCTCACCGACCTCGGACTGTGAAGGCCTCCCGCTTGCCGGGCTCGCCCGGGGCGCGAGGCTCGCCGTTGGCGGTGACGCGGACCGACGAGGCGTCGGTGAGCACCACGTCCAGCTCGGGCTCGAAGTAGCTGACCTCTTCGCCCCTCGTCATATCGCGGTATTGCAGCACGTCGCCGCCCGGCACACGGACCGTGACGAGCGGGCAGGTGTCGGCCACGCACGCGATGTGGACGGTCGGCACCGGCACGCTCGCCGAAGCCTCCGCGGTGGCTCGCTGGAACTCGGACGGCTCCTGGGGGGTGTCGAACGAGGTGATCAGCGCACGAGCGCCGAGGACCAGGAGCGCGACCACGCCGACGACCGCCAGGACGGCGAGCGCGAGGCGGGCGATGCCCATCGGATCTGACCTGTGGCGTCCCACACAGGGAGAGTACCGCTGGTGAGTCGCGGTTTCGGTTACGGGCGGTCAGTGGTCGAACGGACCCGGTGATGCTTGCCGGTGGGGACGGGCACGGTCTTGGTGACCCGGCGGCCCTTGATGACCTCGACGATGATGGGGATCAGCGAGATCAGCACGATGAGGAAGACGCCCGGCAGGATGTATTTGTCGATCTGCTTGGGATCGACCCTGCTGCCGAGGAAGTGGCCGAGCAGGACCAGGCTCTCGACCCACACCACGGCGCCGACGACGTTCCAGATGAAGAACCGCCTCGGCGACATCTCCAGCACCCCCGCGACGGGGTTCATGAAGGTGCGGACGATCGGCACGAACCTGGCCAGCACCACGGCCTTGGCCGGCCCGAACTTCTCGAAGAACACCTCCGCCCGGACGACGTGCTCCTTCTTGAACAGCCGCGAGTCGGGCTTGTCGAAGAGCCTGCGGCCGAACCTGGCGCCGAGCCAGTGGCCGAGCTGGGCGCCCGCGATCGCGCAGAGAGGAGTGCCGATCAGCAGCACGGGGAGCGAGAGCGGCTCGAGCTTCATCCCGTGGGCCACCGATGCGGAACTGAAGATCCCCGCGGCCACCAGCAGTGAGTCGCCAGGCAGGAAGAAGCCGAGCAGCAGACCCGTCTCGGCGAAGATGATGGCCAGCACGCCTATGGTCGCGAACGCGCCGAGTATGGTGAGCCACCACGTCGGGTCGAGAAGATTCAAGAGCGAGTCCACAGGCTGAGCCTACCCGGCCGAGAAGGGCTCGGTGGGAGTGTGGAGCCCGCGACGGCGCATCCGACGACCGGGAGCAGGCGCGTCATCGCTACCACCTCGGGTAGCGGAGCCGAGATACTGGGCTGTGCGAAGCCCGCACTCTTCAGGGAGATGAGTCATGCCGATAGCTACTCCAGAGGTCTACGCCGAGATGCTCGACAGGGCCAAGGCCGGCGGATTCGCCTATCCGGCGATCAACGTGACCTCCTCACAGACGCTCAACGCCGCGCTGCGCGGCTTCGCCGAAGCCGAGAGCGACGGCATCGTCCAGGTGTCCACCGGCGGGGCCGAGTTCCTGTCGGGCACCACGGTCAAGGACATGGTGACCGGCGCGACGGCGCTGGCCGAGTACGCCAGGGTGGTGGCCGCCAAGTATCCGGTGACGATCGCGTTGCACACCGACCACTGCCCCAAGAACAAGCTCGACGGGTTCATGCGGCCGCTGATCGACATCTCGCTGGAGCGCGTGTCGAAGGGCCTCGACCCGCTCTTCCAGTCGCACATGTGGGACGGCTCCGCCGTACCTCTGGAGGAGAACCTCGAGATCGCCGCGGAGCTCATCGAGAAGTGCGCCCGCGCCAGGATCATCATGGAGATGGAGATCGGCGTCGTGGGCGGCGAGGAGGACGGCGTCGTCGGCGAGATCAACGAGAAGCTCTACACGACGCCGGGTGACGCGCTGGCCACCGCGGAGGCGGTCGGCCTCGGCGAGAAGGGTCGCTACATGCTGGCCGCGACGTTCGGCAACGTGCACGGCGTCTACAAGCCCGGCCACGTCAAGCTGCGGCCGGGCGTGCTGAAGGAGATCCAGGAGGCGGTCGGCGCCAAGTACGGCAAGGACAAGCCGTTCGACCTGGTCTTCCACGGCGGTTCCGGGTCGACGCTGGAGGAGATCCGCGAGGCGATCTCCTACGGAGTCGTCAAGATGAACATCGACACCGACACCCAGTACGCCTTCACCAGGCCGATCGCCGACCACATGTTCCGCAACTACGACGGGGTGCTCAAGGTCGACGGCGACGTCGGCAACAAGAAGGTCTACGACCCCCGCTCCTACGGCAAGACGGCCGAGGCCGGCATGGCCGCCCGCGTCGTCGAGGCGTGCGAGAACCTCAGGAGCAGTGGGACGAAGATCTCCTAGCCACGCTCGGGGCCCGGCGGGTATGACTTGTCCTATGGATAACCTTCTCGCCGGGCCTCCCCCGACCTACCTGCCGGACCTGCCCGAGGCCAGGGAGGCGCTCGAGTCCGGTGTCAAGGCCGCCGACATCGCGGCTCGTTTCCCCGCCTACCCGGCGGCCTGGGCGACACTCGCGGAGGAATACTTCGCGCAGGGTCACGCCGTCACCTCCTACGCCTTCGCCCGCACCGGTTATCACCGCGGGCTCGACCACCTGCGCCGCAGCGGCTGGAAAGGGCACGGCCCCATCCCCTGGGAGCACGAACCCAACCGGGGTTTCCTGCGTTGCCTCTACGCCCTGGCCAGGGCGGCCCAGGCCATCGGCGAAAAGGACGAGGCCGAGCGGTGCGTCCAGTTCCTCAAGGACAGCGACCAGGCCGCCTACGACGCGCTGGCCAAGAACTAGCGCTTGGGACGAATGGGTCGACTCGGGTAGTCTCTCTACGCAAGAGCCCCTGTCGCGCTTGCGCCAGGGGTTTCGTTTTGTGTTCGGGAGACTAGAACCATGCCGGCTGTCGTTCTCGTGGGTGCCCAGTGGGGCGATGAGGGCAAAGGCAAGGCCACCGACCTGCTCGGTGGCGATGTCGATTACGTCGTCCGCTATCAGGGTGGCAACAACGCGGGCCACACCGTGGTCATCGGCGACCAGAAATACGCCCTGCATCTGCTGCCCACCGGGATCCTCTCGCCCGACGTCGTGCCGGTGATCGGCAACGGCGTGGTCATCGATCCCGCCGTGCTGCTGCAGGAGATCGACGGGCTGGCCACGCGGGGCATCTCCGCCGAGCGGCTGCTGATCTCCGCCAACGCGCACCTGATCATGCCCCACCACAAGGCCCTCGACAAGGTCACCGAGCGCTACCTGGGCAAGGCCAAGATCGGCACGACCGGCCGCGGCATCGGCCCGGCCTACGGCGACAAGATCTACCGGATGGGGGTGCGGGTCCAGGACCTGCTCGACCCCGGCATCCTGGCCAAGAAGATCGAGGTCGCGCTGACCGAGAAGAACCAGGTGCTCACCAAGGTCTACAACCGGCGCGGCATCGACGCCAACGCCGTCGTGGACGAATACCTCGGTTACGCGGAACGGCTGCGGCCGCACATCGCCGACACCTCGCTGGTGCTCAACAAGGCGCTGGACGACGGCAAGTTCGTGCTGCTCGAAGGCGGGCAGGGCACGCTGCTGGACATCGACCACGGCACCTACCCGTTCGTCACCTCCTCCTCGCCCACCTCGGGCGGCGCCTGCGCCGGGTCCGGCATCCCGCCGACGCGGCTCACCCGGGTGATCGGCATCCTCAAGGCCTACACCACCAGAGTGGGCTCGGGGCCGTTCCCGACGGAGCTGGTGGACGAGATGGGCGAGTGGCTGCGGCAGACGGGCGGCGAGTACGGCGTCACCACCGGCCGCAACCGGCGCTGCGGCTGGTTCGACGCGGTCATCGCCCGCTACGCGACCCGGATCAACGGGGTGACCGACTTCTTCCTCACCAAGCTGGACGTGCTGTCCGGGCTGGAGCGGATCCCGGTCTGCGTGGCGTACGAGGTGGACGGGGTGCGGCACGACGAGATCCCGATGACGCAGACCGAGTTCCACCACGCCAAGCCCGTCTACGAGGAGCTCCCTGGCTGGCAGGAGGACATCACGGGGGCCAAGACCTTCGACGACCTGCCGCCCAACGCGCAGGCGTACGTGCGGGCGCTGGAGGAGATGAGCGGGGCTCCGGTCTCCGCCATCGGCGTCGGCCCGGCCCGCGACGCCACGCTGGTGCTGCGCTCGCTGATCTGACGCCCCGTCTCGCCGGTGACGGTCCCGGTCAGCCTGTCAGTACGGCGGCCGTCACGGGCGTGTGGAGGGTCCAGCCGAGGCTCTCGTAGAGGGACCTGCCCGCCGGAGTGGCCACGAGAATGCCGGTGCGGGCGCCCGAGGCGGCGGCGGTGGAGGCGAGGGCCGTCATGACGATGCTGCCCAGGCCGCGCCGGCGGTGATGCGGGGCGGTCTCGACCTGGTCGACCACCGCGGTGCGGCCGGTGATGACGACCTGGCCGCGCGCCGCCATCTCGCCGGCCACGGTGAGCAGCCGGGCGACGGTGACCCCGGCGCGGGTGGTGATGGCCGTCGTGTAGCCCGGCGGCGCCGCGAAGGGCGCCCGCTCCAGCGCGGCGGTCATCATGAACTCCGGCTCCTCGATGGACCACGGCGCGGGGAGCCAGGGGGCGACGGCCTCGGCGGGGGCGCAGAGCTTGAGCCAGGTGCCCGGGGTGGTCACCACGGCCGTCAGGTGGCGGAGAGCGGCGGGACCGGGATCCGGGAGGATGTGGCGCGCCCGGTGGTCCGGCAGCCCGACGTCGACTCTCAGGCCCCAGGGCTCGCGCACCGGGGCGGGAGCCTGGCGTGAGACCACCCATCCCTCGACCCATGCCTGCACGGTCTCCGGGCGGACCGTGGTGAGAGCCTGCCTCATGGCGGTCAGCTTATGGCCAGACGATTGCGTTTATCGAGGCATATATTGGCGCAAAGGGTGTGCGAACGGGCACTACCCTGCGGCGTCGGTATTTGCCCGACCCGGCCCGCGACGAGCACTCTGGCCGCGTACGAGAAGCCTCGGCGACCGCTCGATCGGTAGCTCTAGGGCGTACCCCCACAAAAAGGGCACGGCGTGGGAGTGCGGGATAGTGGCGTCCGCCGGGTAGTGTCCCCGTTGTGCGCGTTGAGATACATGGTCATCGGGGGGCCAGGGGCCTCTGGCCCGAAAACACCTTGCCGGGTCTGAGCCGCACGATGGAGCTCGGAGTGGACGCACTCGAGCTCGACGTCGCGCTCACCGCCGACCGGCGCCTCGTGCTCACGCACGACCTCACGGTCTCGGCCGTGACGAGCGCCGACACGCGGCCGGCCAGGCAGGACGATCCGCACTTCCCCTACGTCGGCAAGCCGATCAACTCCCTCACGCTGGCGCAGCTGCGCATGCTGGACGTCGGCGCGCGCCTGCCGCGCCACCCCGACGACCCGTTCGCGCTCACCCAGATGACGCTGCCGGAGACCCGGATGCCCACGCTCGGGGCGGTGCTCGGCCTGGTCAACGCCTACGAGGCCGAGAGCGTGCGGCTGCACGTCGAGCTCAAGTCCGACCCGACCAGGCCGGAGCTGACTCCGGATCCCGAGCTGTTCACCGAGATGGTGGTCGACGAGCTCGACCGGCACGGGCGGCTGGACAACGTGGCGATCCTCAGCTTCGACTGGCGGATCATCGGCCACGCGGCCACGATGGCGCCCGGCACCCGGCGGTTCGCGCTGATCGAGCTCGACACGCTCCACTGGCACGCCGACCTCGGCGACGACATCCCGGCCGCCGCCCGCGAGGCCCGGGCCACCACGCTGTCGCCCGAGCACCCGATGGTGGACGAGCGGCTGATGGAGCAGGCCGCCGCGGCCGGGCTGGACGTGGCCGTGTGGACGGTCAACGACGCCGGGCTCGCGGCGCGGATGCTCGATCTGGGGGTGAGCGGGGTCGTGACCGACTACCCCGACCGCATGCGCGGGCTGTGGCAGGAGCGGGGGCTGGCGCTGCCCCCGCGCGTCGGGCCGCTCAGGCCGGTCGGCGTCTAGGGCTCACAGCCAGCCGTTGCGGCGGAAGCCGCGGTGGAGCAGCACGCAGGTCGTGATCATGACGGCCAGCACGGCCGGATATCCCCAGACCTGTTTGGTCTCGGGCATGAAATCGAAGTTCATCCCATAGATCCCGGCGATCATCGTGGGCACGGCCAGGATGGCGACCCAGGACGAGATCTTGCGCATGTCCTCGTTGGCCAGGGCGTTCGAGCGGGCCAGGGCGGCCTGCAGGATCGAGCTGCACAGCTCGTTGGACGACTCGACCTGCTCGCACACGCGGGAGAGGTGGTCGCCGACGTCGCGGAAGTATTCGCGCATCTCCGACGGGATCACGCGGCGTTGCGGCAGGGCGGCCAGCGGGCTCTGCAGCGGGGTGATCGCCCGCTTCATCTCCAGCATCTCCCGCTTGAGCTGGTAGATCCGGTTGATGTCGCGCGAGCTGACGTCGGCGAAGACGGTGGCCTCGACCTCCTCCAGCTCCATCTGCATGAGGTCGGCCACCTGGAGGTAGCGGTCGACGACGTGGTCGGCGATGGCGTGCAGCACGCCCGCCGGCCCGCGGCCCAGCAGCTCGGGGTGGTCCTCCAGCCGCCCGCGCACCTCGGTCAGCGGGCAGTGCTCGCCGTGGCGCACGGTCACCACGAAGTCGGCGCCGAGGAACACCATGATCTCGCCCGCGGCGATGATCTCACTGGTGGCGGTCAGCTCGTCGTGGTCGAGGTAGGCGATGGTCTTGAGCACCATGAACAGGGAGTCGCCGTAGCGCTCGACCTTGGGCCGCTGGTGCGCCTTGACCGCGTCCTCGACGGCCAGCGGGTGCAGGCCGAACACCTCGGCCAGCCACTCGACCTCGGGGGCGGCCGGCTCGTGCAGCCCCACCCAGAGGAAGGCCTTGGCGCCCTCGAACCCGGAGTTGTGCTTGCGGACGAGGTCGAGCGACTCGGCGATGCCCTTGGCGCCGACTCTCTTGCCCTCGATGTAGGCGCCGTACTCGACGATGGAGTCGGGCACGTGGACCTCAGGCGCCGGCCGGGTCGGCTGACGCGGGCCGCGCGGCTGGACAGGGTGACGGTTGATGCGACGGAAAATCGTGGACGAGCGCATGGCAGTCCCTTTCCGCCCGACCTGGCACGCTCCACGCGCGATGGAAAGTCACCTCAATCAACACGCATGCGTGGAGGCACGATCAGGCTGCCGGATTGGAGTGGTCGGAGGCACATGGGGTGTACGTGAACGAGCACGTACTGCTGGGATCACCAGGTTTCATCCCGGACCACCTCCAATCACGCAAGACGCCATAAAGCCGCCCTAAGTTATCACAGGCGGGCGAACCTATCCGACAATACCCGCAGAGCGGCACCCGCAGCAGCTAGTAGTTCGCCAAGGAATGCCCTCCGTACCGCCGTGGGGGGACGGGCCTCCGATGCGGAGCGGAGTGGCGGGAGCTGCGACAATGGGGCCCGTGCGCGTTCTAGTCATCGGATCCGGCGGGCGTGAGCACGCCCTGTGCCGTTCACTCAAGCTCGACCCGCGGGTCGGCGAGCTCCACTGCGCCCCGGGCAACCCGGGCATCGAGGAGATCGCGACCCTGCACGCCGTCACGCCCACCGACCCGGGGCAGGTGGCCGGGCTGGCCACGCGGCTCGGGGCCGACCTGGTGGTCGTGGGGCCGGAGGCGCCGCTGGTGGCGGGAGTGGCCGACGCGGTGCGGGCCGCCGGGATCCCGTGCTTCGGGCCGTCCGCCGAGGCGGCGATGATCGAGGGGTCCAAGGCGTTCGCCAAGGAGATCATGGCCGCCGCCGACGTGCCGACCGCGCGGGCCAGGACGTGCACGACCCCGGAGGAGGCGGCCGCCGCGCTCGACGAGTTCGGGTCCCCCTACGTGGTCAAGGACGACGGGCTGGCCGCCGGCAAGGGCGTGGTGGTCACCGACGACCGCGACGCGGCGCTGGAGCACGCGCGGGCCTGCCGGCGGGTGGTGATCGAGGAGTTCCTCGACGGGCCCGAGGTGTCGCTGTTCGCGCTGTGCGACGGGCGCGCCGCGGTGGCCCTGCAGCCGGCACAGGACTTCAAGCGGGCCCACGACGGCGGCGAGGGGCCCAACACGGGCGGCATGGGCGCCTACACCCCGCTGCCCTGGGCGCCCGAGGGGCTGACCGAGCAGGTCATGCGCGAGGTCGTGCGCCCGACGATCGGCGAGCTGGCCCGGCGCGGCCTGCCCTACCAGGGGGTCCTCTACGTCGGCCTGGCGCTGACCGCCAAGGGGCCCAAGGTGATCGAGTTCAACGCGCGCTTCGGCGACCCCGAGGCCCAGGTGCTGCTCGACCGGCTGGAGACGCCGCTCGGCGGGCTGCTGCTGGCCTGCGCGACCGGGACGTTGGGCGAGCACGACGAGCCCGTCTTCCGCGCCGGCTCCGCGGTGACCGTGGTGATCGCGGCCGAGGGCTATCCCGGCGCCCCGGTCAAGGGCGACGTGATCAAGGGGCTCGACGCGACCGCCGACGCCTACGTGATCCACGCCGGCACCAGACGGGCCGACGGCGAGGTGGTCTCCGACGGCGGGCGGGTGCTCGACGTCGTGGGCACCGGGCCCGACCAGGAGAGCGCCCGGCGCCACGCCTACGACCTGGTGTCGCGGATCGAGCTGCGCGGCTCCTTCCACCGGACGGACATCGCCCGATGAGACACCTGCACTCGGGCAAGGTACGCGACCTCTACGAGACCGATGACGGCCTGCTGCTGATGGTCGCCTCCGACCGTGTCTCGGCCTTCGACCACGTGCTGGAGCCCGACATCCCCGACAAGGGGGCCATCCTCACGCAACTGTCGCTGTGGTGGTTCGACCAGCTGGCCGACGTGGTGCCCAACCACATCGCGGCGCCCGGGCCCGACGCGCGCAGCATGCTGTGCAAGCCGCTCACGATGGTGCCGATCGAGTGCGTGGCGCGCGGCTATCTGGCGGGGTCGGGGCTGGCCGACTACCGGCGCGACGGCACGGTCTCCGGCGTCCGGCTGCCCGGCGGGCTCGACGACGGATCACGGCTGCCCGAGCCGATCTTCACCCCGTCGACCAAGGCGCCGATAGGTCAACATGACGAGCCGATCCCGTTCGAGCGGGTGGTCGAGGAGGTCGGCGCCGAGACGGCCGAGGCGCTCCGCCGCATCACGCTCGCCGTCTACACCCGTGGCGCCGAGATCGCCCGGGAGCGGGGCATCATCGTGGCCGACACCAAGATCGAGCTCGGCTGGGACTCCAATGGGGTGCTGACGTTGGGCGACGAGGTCCTTACGCCCGACTCCTCACGATTCTGGCCCGCGGACGCATGGCAGCCGGGGCGTTCACAATCGTCCTTCGATAAGCAGTATGTCCGGGATTGGTTGACGTCTCCCGAATCTGGATGGGATAAATCCTCCGGAAACCCGCCGCCTCGACTGCCAGACAACGTGGTCGAGCAGACCAGGCGGCGTTATCTTGAAGCATACGAACGCATCACGGGAGCTTCCTTTAGCGGATGATTCGGCTGGGGCAGTTGTTGTGAGCGGCTACTCTTGGGCCGGTCGAGCCAGACCGCGAACCCCGCGAAGAACGCCGTGCTACCGATGATCGGGGCCGCTCTCCTCGCCGCCAGGGGGCGCACCGTCCTGCGCAATGTCCCCATCATCGAAGACGTCCGCCGCGCGGTCGAGCTCGCCGAGGCCGTGGGCGCGTACGTCGAGCTGCACGAGGCCGAGCGGACACTGGTCATCGACGCGTCCCGGCTCAACAGCCCGGTGCTGCCCGCCGAGATCGCCAGGCGCTTCCGCGGCTCGGTGCTGTTCACCCCCGCGCTGCTCCACCGGCTGGGCGAGGCGGTCGTCGAAGGGGTCGGCGGCTGCAACCTCGGCAGCCGTAACCTCGACTTCCACTACCTGGGCTACAAGCGGCTGGGCGCGGTCGTCGACGAGGGCGAGACCGTCATCCACGTCAAGGCCTCCGGCCTGACCGGCGCGACCCTCTACCTCGACACCCCCTCCCACACCGGCACCGAGAACCTGATCATGGCCGCCGCGCTGGCCAACGGCATCACCGTGATCGAGAACGCCGCGCTCGAGCCCGAGGTGCTCGACGTCATCGACATGCTCACCAAGATGGGCGCCCGCATCAGCGGCGGCGGCACCGGGTTCATCACCGTCGAGGGCGTCGGCGAGCTGCACGCCGTCGAGCACACCGTGATGCCCGACCGGCTCGACGCGGGCGTGTTCGCGATGGCCGCGGCGATCACCGGCGGCGAGCTCAGCCTCGTCGGCACCGGCCTCGACCTCGGCGTCGTCCGCTACAAGCTGGAGCAGATGGGCGTCGACTTCGCCCGGCAGGGCGCGGTGCTGCACGTGCGCCGCGACCGCACCCTCCGGCCGATCAACATCATCACCGACACCTATCCCGGCTTCGCCACCGACCTGCAGTCGCCGATGATGACGGTCGCCGCCCTGGCCGACGGCCACAGCTACATCCACGAGCGCATCTTCGACGGCCGCTTCGCCCTGGCCGGCGAGCTGAACAAGATGGGGGCCCACGTCGAGGTCGACGGCAGCCGGGCGATCGTCCGGGGCGCCACCCCGCTGACCGGCACCCAGGTGACCGCCCACGACCTGAGATCGGGCATTGCTCTGGTGCTCGCCGGACTGGCCGCGAAGGGCGAGACCATCATCGAGTCGGGATACCTGATCGACCGCGGGCACGCACATCTCGCCGAACGAATGCGGGCACTCGGAGCGGACATTACACGAGAGATTTCCGGCTGCTGACAAACGGCAGGTAAACCCATCTGAACTGCTGAAATGACTTCTCGGACGGCCGACCAGAACGGCTTTCCGGAAAAGTCGGGCGTGACATTATGGCCCCCGCGAGCGATCGTTCCAAAAGAGAGCACTGCAACTTACGGCAGGATGGGACGAACATTGGTCGAGAGGGCCGAAGAAACTTCCCGAGTGTCACGCCCGGGCGCTATGACACCGGACCTCACCATCGGCGTGGTCGGACCCCACGATCTGGTCGAGCGCGTGATGCTGATGGGGCACGCTGCCGCGCCCCTGCCCTGCCGCCTCGTGGCGGCCGCTTACCGCGACGAGCAGGAGGCGCCCGACAAGGTGACCCGGCTCGGTCCCGGCGTGGACGCGTGCCTGTTCGCCAGCCCGGTCCCCTACGACCTGGCCAGGCGTTCCGGCGTGCTGACGATGCCGGCGACCTACGTCCAGCTCGGCGGGGCCGCACTGGTCGCCGCGCTGGCCAAGGCGGCACTGGATCCGCGCATGGACCCCCAGCGGGTCAGCGTCGACGTGGTGTCGCGGGCCGACGTCGAGGAGGCGTACACAGACCTCGGCATTCCCGCCGCTGACGTGCACAGCCGTGACGAGCCGGGAGCCACCGGCACGATCGCGGCCTACCACGAGCGGCTGGCCCGTCAGGGCGCCACCACCGGCGCGCTGACGTGCCTGCCGGCGGTCGCCGAACGGCTCCAGACGGCCGGGGTGCCGGTCATCAGGATCAGGCCCACCTCGGCGGCCGTGCGCACCGCGCTGCACACCGCGGCGCTCCTGGGCGCGCACCACCGGCTGGAGGAGTCGCAACTCACCGTCGTGCTGGTGGAGGTCCCGACGCTCCGCGAGCCCGTACGCCGCGCCGCGCCACGCTACTGGCGCGACGAGCTGCGGCTGTCGCTGCACCGGCTGCTGGTCCAGGAGGCCAACCGGATCAACGCCACCGTGTGGCCGATCGACGACCACAGCTACCTGGTCACCGCGACCAGGGGCTCGATCGCGGCCGCCACCGACGGGTTCCGGGTGCTGCCGTTCGCGTCGAGGATCCGCGACGAGCTGGGGCTGGCGGTCGAGGTGGGCGTGGGCATGGGACGCACGACGCACGACGCCGAGTCACACGCGCGGGCCGCCCTGGCCCGCTCCCAGGCGGGCAAGCAGGTCCAGGGCTTCGCCGTGGACCGCGAGGGCCGGACCCTCGTGCCCGCTCCCAGGATGCCGCCCACGGGCTCCAGCGCGCTCAAGCCCAAGGGCGTCGAGGTGCTGGCCAGGCTGGCGGCCAAACTCGAGGGAGGTGACACGGTGGTCGACGCGGAGGGGGCCGGGAAGATGCTCGGAGTGACGCCGCGTACGGCCCGGCGGCTGCTGCGCACGCTGGTTGACGAGGGACTCGCGTGGCCGCTCCCGCCGAACCGCACACCCCAGCCCGGTCGGCCGCGCCAGCTCTACCGCCTCATCGTGGAGAAACTGGGCCCGCGCTGATCACCCCGTGCAGGTCCGCCGTCCCCTTCCCCTTCCAGGGCGGCGGGCCGCAGCTTTCACTTCGTCACGGCGTCCTGCGGGCCGCGAAAGGGGCGCCGTGACGGAGCGTGGCGGCGGAGTGTCCGAAATGATGACCTAAGGAGGGGATTGGCGTGAAGTTTGGCACCCAGTTCTGTGGACTTCTTGGTTGGCCCTTGTGGAAGGGGGTATGTTCTCCCTCGCCCCCGATCGACGGGATTCGGACGGGGGCACCAATTCTTCCTCCGCCGCATCAGCAGGCGCACGCGATGTCCGCGACCGGTGCCGTCAGGGGGTCCTTCGGGTGGTGGACTGTCCCCGAGGCGGTCTCCACCGGGAAGCCCTCCCTGGCCCAGTACTCGAACCCGCCGAGCATCTCCTTGACCCGGTAGCCGAGCTTGGCGAACTCCAGGGCGGCGCGCGTGGCGCCGTTGCAGCCGGGTCCCCAGCAGTAGACGACGACCGTGACGTCCCGCGGGACGGTCGCCGGGGCGCGGACGGCGATCTCGGCCGTCGGCAGGTGGTGGGCGCCGGGGACGTGCCCCTGGTCCCAGCTCTCCTGGCTGCGGGAGTCGATCACGACGATGCCGGGTTCGGCGGCGCCCAGGTCGGTGGCCACGTCGGAGACGTCGGTCTCGAAGGACAGGCGGGCGGCGAAGTGCGCCCTGGCGGTCAGGGCGTCGGCGGCGGGGACTCCGGTTACTGCGGACATGGTCTTCCTCTCCCTGTGGGCCGGTCTGCGGACCGGCCGGTGGGCCGGTCGGTGGGCGGCTGGCAGGGTTGAGCCTGGCAGTTCCGGCCGGGCGGACGACAGTGGCGAGAAAGACCACTATCGATAAGATTCCGCCAAGCATTGGCGCGATACCCGGGAGAGATTTGTCAGGGGTGCCCGCTATTGTCATGCCCCATGGGACACAACGCCACTGACCGACGTGCTTCGCTCCTGGTGTGGGGAGCGCTGGGCATCGTCTACGTGGTGTGGGGATCGACGTACCTCGGGATCGGCATCGCCATCGAGTCGATCCCGCCCATGCTCAGCGGGGCCATCCGCTTCCTCATCGCCTCGGCGCTGCTCGCCGGGTTCCTCGTGATGCGCTCGGGCCTCTCGGTGCTGCGGATGACGTGGCGGGAGTTCCGCGGCGCCGCCGTCGTCGGAGTGCTGCTGCTGACGCTGGGCAACGGGATGCTGGCCGTGGCCGAGCAGTACGTCTCCACCGGGCTGGCTGCGCTGCTCGTGGCCTCGGTGCCGCTGTGGCTCGTGGTCTTCAGGTTCGTGGTGCGCGACCGGCCGAAGGTGCTCACGCTGGCTGGTGTGCTCGTCGGGCTCGGCGGCGTGGCGATGCTGTCGCTGACCGGCGGCGAGGACGCCGGCACGGTCGGGATCGTGGTCGTGCTGCTCGCCTCGGTGTCGTGGGCCATCGGGTCGTTCCTGTCGGCCCGCATCGCGATGCCCGCCAACGCGTTCGCGGCGAGCACGGTCGAGATGTTCGTGGGGGGCCTCGGCCTGCTGCTGCTCGGCAGCGGGCTGGGTGAGCGGCTGGACCCGTCGGCGGTCACCGGCAGGTCCTGGCTCGCGCTCGCCTACCTGATCCTGCTGGGGTCGCTGGTCGGGTTCACGGCGTTCTCGTGGCTGCTCGGCAACGCGCCCATCTCGCTCGTGGCCACGTACGCCTACGTCAACCCCGCGGTGGCGGTCGGCCTGGGCGCGCTCGTGCTCGGCGAGCCCGTCACCACGCAGATCCTGGTGGGCGGTGCGATCATCCTGGTCGGCGTCGCGCTGGTCATCTCGACCGAACGCAAACCGAGGCAGGCCGCCGAGCCCGGGGGCGTGCCCGCCGAACCCGCCGAGCCGAGCCACGAACCGGATGGCGAGCCCGCCGGGCCGCCGGCCGTCCGGCTACACGCCGACTCGGCCCTCGACTAACACCGCCCCGGTCCGCACCCGCCCGATAGAGGCAGACCGCCCGAACGCGGACTGCCCGGCGCTCGGCCGGCCCGGACTGCCCGGCGCTCGGCCCGGACTGCTGCCCGGCGCACGGCCCGGACGGCCCGGCACGGACGGCACGGCACGGCACGGCCCGGCCCGGCACGGCACGGACGGCGGCCCGGACGGCACGGCCCGGACGGCACGGTCGGCGGGCCGGGGTGGGTCAGGTGGCGAAGGCCGCGGCGGCGGTCAGGAAGGCGTCGTTGGCCTCGGGGTCGCCGATGGACACCCGGGCCCCCTCACCGGCGAACGGCCGCACGGCGACGCCCTCGACCGCGCAGGCCGCGGCGAAGTCGAGGGTGCGGTCGCCGAGCCGGAGCCAGACGAAGTTGGCCTCGGTGGGCGGGATGGCCCAGCCCTGGGCGATCAGCGCCTCACGCACCCGGGTGCGCTCCTTGACCACGATGTCGACCCGCTCCAGCAACTCGTCCTCGGCCCGCAGCGAGGCGATGGCCGCGACCTGGGCGAGGTGGTTGACGGCGAACGGGATGGTCGTCTTGCGCACCGCAGCGGCCACCGGCTCGTGCCCCACCAGGTAGCCGACCCGTAGCCCCGCCAGCCCGTACGCCTTGGAGAACGTGCGCAGCACGCAGACGTTGGGCCGGTCGCGATAGAGGGTGAGGCCGTCGGGCACGTCCTCGTCGCGTACGTACTCGTGGTAGGCCTCGTCGAGCACCACCAGCACGTCGTCGGGCACCCGGTCGAGGAAGGCCGTCAGCTCCGCCCGGCGGATCGCGGTGCCGGTCGGGTTGTTGGGGTTGCACACGAAGACCATGCGTGTCCGCTCGGTGATCGCCTCGGCCATGGCGTCGAGGTCGTGGTCCTCGCCGGCCAGCGGCACCCGCACGGACCGCACACCGGCCAGGTCGGCCAGCAGCGGGTAGGCCTCGAACGACCGCCAGGCGTAGACGACCTCGACGTCCGGCTCGCCCACGGTCTCGAACAGCTGCTGCGCCACGGTGACCGAGCCCGCGCCGAGCGCGACGTGCTCGACCGGCACCGCGAACCGCTCCGCGAGGGCCTCGGTCAGCTTGGTGGCGCCCGGGTCGGGATAGCGGTGGATCTGCCGCGCCCCCTCGGTGATCGCCTCCAGCACCGACGGCAGCGGGTCGTAGGGCGATTCGTTGGAGGAGAGTTTGTACGAGCGGCCGTCGGAAGCGGCCACGGCCTTGCCCGGCTTGTAGGCCGGCATCGTGTCGAGGATCGGGCGAAAACGAGGCATGCCCTCACCTTATGAGCAGCCGGCCCAAGCGGCATCCCCACCCCGGCGACTTCACCCACGTCGAATGTCGGTGACACGCACGTCCGTGACATCGATGTCGGTTCACGAAATGCGAGCGTGCCCCACAGGGCCGACAGAGGAAGCATCTGGATGTCGTCGCCCAGGGACACGCTCTGGTCGCCGAGGTGCAGGACGACTCCGGCGGCGAAACGGTCGCCGATCGAGTCGCGCATCCAGCGCAGTCGGCGATCTCCGAAGTGCTGCCCGCACGCGCGGCGAGGAGGGCCAGGAGCCGTGGTGTCGACTCTCCGTGCTGGATGTGGGCGAACTCTCGGACAACCCGGGAGATGACCGTGCGCAGGTAGGCGTCGAACCACTCCCTACGCTCCCGCACGGGCATGGTGATCGCCTCGGGATAGCTCCCTCCGCAGACGAGATCGAGATAGTCGCTCCGGGTCCACGGGGAGAGCGACCCTGACCGCAGAGCGCCGGGCTCGGTGAACAGCAGGTCGCAGAAGTCAGACGGCCCCGACGTGCGTTCTGCCATCGAGAAGGGCCATAGATCGAGGAATGCCGCCCGACCCGCCAAGGACTCTGACAGTCTGGGGACGGTCAGGAATTGGGCAGAGCCGGACAGGATGAACTGGCCGCGGCTGCGATCCTGATCGACCGCGCGCTTGATGGTCAGAACGAGCGGATCATCGGCTCGCTGCACCTCATCGATCAGGAGCGGGGCATTTCGTCCGCCTTGAACTCGTCACTTCGTCCAGAAGAAACTCGTCACTTCGCCTAGCTCGAACTCGTCACTTCGTCCAGTCCTGGCTCGGCAACCGGCTGGAGAGGTCAGACCTTGAGGGAGCGGAGCATCGGGGGGTGGAGGAGCTCGGCGGGGCCGCGGCGGTAGAGCTTGGCCGGGCGGCCGCCGTCGCGGGTGGTGGTGGCGCCGGTCTCCACCAGGAAGCCTTCGGCCTTGGTGACCTTGCGGTGGAAGTTGCGCGGGTCGAGGGATCGCCCCCAGACGATCTCGTACACCCTGCGCAGGTCGGCCACGGTGAACTCCGGGGGGCAGAACGCGGCGCCCAGCGAGGTGTATTCGAGCTTGGCCCGGGCCCGCTCGATGCCGTCGAGCACGATGCGGCGGTGGTCGAAGGCCATCACGGCCAGCTCGCCGAGCGGACGCCAGCTCATGTGGGCCTGCTCGGAGGCCGGCAGGTCGGGTGCCAGCCCCAGGTAGGCGACGCTCACGACCCGCTGGCGGGGGTCGCGGTCGGGATAGCCGTAGGTCTGGAGCTGCTCCAGGTGCACCGGGGCGCCCGGGAGGCCGGCCCGCTCGCTCAGGATGCGGTGGGCGGCGGCCGGGAGGTCCTCGTCGAGCTGGACGAAGCCGCCCGGCAGCGACCAGCGCCGCAGGAACGGCGGGTTGTCGCGGCGCCAGACGAGCGCGCACAGCGCCTGGCCTCGCACGGTCAGCACGACCAGGTCGACGCTGACCGGCACGCACGGAACCATGGCAGGCACGTTACACTCAGCGGCCCGCTCAGGTGCCGACACGAACGTGCAACCGCTCCGTGGTCTCCTGCCCCGAGGGGAGCCTGACGCCGATCCTGAGCCATTCGCCGGGCTGCGCCCGCCCCCAGTCGAACGGCACCCAGGCCGTCTGCATGCCCTCGGGCAGCTCCTCCAGCGGGGCGTCGTCGAGCCAGCCGGTGGTGGCCACGTCGAGGTCCATGGAGCCGCCCGCCCATTCCACGGTGACCGTGCCGTCCTTGAGGTTGTAGCCGCGCACCTCGACGCCGTCCTGGACGTCGCGCCCGCGCCGGATCGCGTCCACCGCGATCGGCCGGCCCCAGTCCTTCGTGACCTCGGCCTCCAGGGACGGCGAGCCGCACGTCATGAAATCGCTCCACATGTACGAGACGATCTTCTGGACGTAGCGGCCGGCCATGGTGACGGCCTGGTCGAGGCGCTTCTTGTCGGTCTTGCCGCGGGTGCCGCTGGCGGCGCACGGCTGGTCGCCCGACGGCTCGAACGCCTCGACGTTGGCCCACAGCTGCACCTCGTGGCCGGCCTCCAGCATCTCCTCGCGGGCCAGCGACATCTCGCGGTAGTAGTCGCGCGTCGAGCCGTGGTAGGCGGTGCCGTACGTGCTCTCCCCCACGACGGGGCGGAGCCGTTCGTCCACCTCCTGGCCGCGCTCGTCCGGCCAGAACAGGCCCACCTTGCCGGTGCCCCGGCTGTCCTGCGGCGCGATGATGCCGACCCCGGTCTGGGCCAGCGCCCTGAAGCCGTCGGCCACCTGCTTGGGCGTCTGGCCGAAGGCGACCCGCTTGCGCGCGTCGAGGTAGGGGCTGATCAGGATGGGCTTGTCGGGCAGCTCCTGCTCCACGATCGTGTGCTGGTCGGCGTAGACCCTCAGCGTGGGGTTGGAGACCAGCGTGCTCGACATCTGCACCTCGAACGGCTGGTAGACGCCGCCGAGCGAGGCCCGGTCGGCGAAGCGCACACCGTAGTCCTGCAGGATGCGGCGGGTCAGCGTGGTCAGCGTGCCGAGGTGCTTGGGGTTGGCCCGGGTCGGCACGTCCGGGTCACGCGGCGCGAGCGGCAGCGCGGGGAAGACCCGCAGGCCGAACCGGTCGCCCAGCCCGAGCAGCTCGGTCAGGCTGTCCTCGGCCGCGCCCGCGATGAGGATCAGGTCGTACGGCTTGGCCTTGCTGAAGTCGCAGGTGGCGTCGTCGGAGCCGTCCATGGGGGCCAGCACCCGGTAGTAGACGCGCTGGCCCGCCGGAATCGAGCGTTCCATCCGGGCGCAGCGGAACAGGTCGGGGCCGAACGCCTCGTCGGTGCGGTAGACGTACGTGCGGGCGATCCGGTTGCCCGGGTTGGCCTCCTTGAGGTCGCGCACGGCCGCGTCGTGGCAGGTGAGCCCGTCCTCCTCGCACGGCTTGTAGAGCGCGTCGACCGCGCCGTCCTTGGCCAGGACGCGGCCCCGGGCGTCAAGGGTGCGGTACTGCAGGCCGTACCCGATCCTGATCACCGTGTCGCCGCCGAGGCTGTGGATCTCCTGCAGCTGCTTGCGCCAGGTGCAGGGGTTGGACTTGGGCGTGATCCAGTAGCCGGTGACGGCGTAGGGGGCCTTCTCGCCGGTGTCGAAGGTGCCGCACGGGTCGGTGAACTCGCTCACCTGCGGGGTGGGGTCGGTGCGGGTCGGTGTCGCGGTGACCTGCCGGCTGACGTTCTTGGACGGAGGGTCATCGGGAAGGACGACGATCACGGCCGCCACGGCGGCCAGGATCACTGCGCCCAGGAACACAAAGAGCCAGCGCACGCTAGGAACCTACCGCCCTCGGGATCTGCCAGAGATAAGCCGCTATTTCAGCACCCCGGCCCAGGCTTCGAGCTGAGCCACGAACCGCTTGGCCGAGTTCGGCCAGTGGTGGTTGGCACGGGCCGACGCGTAGCCGCGCGCGCCCTGCGCCCGCCGCTCGCGTACGTCGTCCCGCAGGGTGAGCACGGCCTGTGCCACGGCCTTGGGGTCCTCCCAGGGCACCACGACGCCGCTCTCGTACCGCTCGACCAGCTCGACCGCGCGGGGGGACGGAGTCGTGATGACGGGGATGCCGTGCGCCATGTACTCGACGATCTTGGTGGGCATCGAGTGCCGGTAGTTGGGCTCGTCGTGCAGCAGCGAGAGCCCGGCCAGCGCGCCGTCGAGCCGCTTCAGGGCCTCGTCGTTGGGCATGAAGTCGCGCCACTCCAGCAAGCCCTCGGCGACGGCCTGGTTGAGCAGCGGGCGGCTCTGCGGGTCGGCGTAGCCGATCAGCTCCACCGCCACCCGGTACGGCTGCAGCAGCCGGGCCACCTCGATGGACTCCAGCACGCCGCGCGCCCGCGACAGCCAACCCAGGTAGACCACCCGGTCGTCGCCCGGCGGGGTGACCGAGTCGGGCACCCACGTCTCGTTCGGCACTATCAGGTGGGCGTGCTTGAACCTGCCCGCGTAGGCCGTCTCGGCCAGCAGCAGGTGCATGTGGCGCTCGGCCGTGCTCTCCAGCATGCGGGCCAGGAAGCGGACGGGCGGGCGCAGCGGCGAGGGCAGCCACGGCTTGAGCGAGAGCGTCGCCGGGGTGTCCTCGTGCACGTCCCAGACGACGGGCGGGCTGTTGCGCACGCCCCAGACGGCGAACAGCAGCTCGGGGTCGTGGATCAGCACCAGGTCGACCTTGCCGCGCATCCGCTTGAACACCCGGCGGGCGGCCCAGACGGCCGCGACGCGTTTGCGCTGGGCGGCCCGAGGCAGATCGACGCCGGTGACCCACGGTCGTGGCACGACCCCGTGAGCCGTGAAGGAAGCCGCATACGTGACCTCATGACCGGCATCCACGAGGGCGCGGATCTGCCGATGCAAGATCCTCGCATCCTCGGGGTTATGCACCACCGTCATGACGAGCACGTGCACTGCGCGCAGCCCTCCGTCGCTACAGCCGCTCGACGCGTTCACCCTCGGTGAGAACACCGCGGGTGTCGAGCACGAGCCGAGCCTTGGCTTCGACCATGTCCAGGTCGAACGCGGCGTGCTGCTGGAGCAGCAGTGTCACGTCGGCGCCGACCACGGCCTCGGCCAGATCCTCTTCACGCGGCACGGGTGTGCCGTCAACCGACCACTCCTTGACATGCGGGTCGGCGAACGAGAGCTCGGCGCCCAACTCCAGCAGCGCACGCGCCACGGGTAGGGCCGGGGTCTCACGTTCGTCGGCGATGTCCGGTTTGTAGGTAACGCCGAGCATAACGACTCTGGCGCCGTTCACAGGCTTCTTTTGCCTGTTGAGCAATCGCTGCACGCGGGCCACCACGTAGGACGGCATCCGCTCGTTGATCTCCTGGGCCAGCTCGACGAACCGGAACGGGTAGCCGAGCTTGCGCACCGTGTAGGACAGGTAGGACGGGTCGACGGGGATGCAGTGGCCGCCGACTCCGGGCCCGGGCAGGAACTTCTGGAAGCCGAACGGCTTGGTGGCCGCGGCCTCGATCGACTCCCACAGGTCTATCCCCAGCTCGTCGCAGAAGATCGCCATCTCGTTGACGAGCGCGATGTTGACGTGCCGGTAGGTGTTTTCCAGCAGCTTGGCCATCTCGGCCTCGCGGGTGCCGCTGACGGTCACGACCTGCTCGATGAACTGGCCGTAGAAGGCGCTCGCCCGGTTGCGGCAGGTCGTGGTGTAGCCGCCGACCACTTTGGGAGTGTTGCGCAGGCCGAACTTGGGGTTACCCGGGTCGATCCGCTCGGGCGAGAAGGCCAGGTGGAAGTCGACGCCCGCGACCAGGCCCGAGCTTTCGAGCAGCGGGCGGGCCACCTCGTCGGTGGTGCCCGGCCAGGTGGTGGACTCGAGCACGACGAGCGTGCCCTTGGTCAGGTTGCGGGCGACGGTCGAGGTCGCCCCTTCGACGGCGGACAGATCCGGTCGGTGGTCCTCGTCCAGCGGGGTCGGCACGCAGATGACGATCGTGTTGCTCGCGGCCAGCACCGACTCGTCGAGCGTGGCGCGGAAACCGCTGGCCAGCATGTGATCGAGGTCGGCGTCGGTCAGGTCATCGATGTAGGACTGCCCGGCGTTGAGCGCGTCGACCTTGCGGGGGTCGACGTCCACGCCGACGACCCGGAGCCCGGCGGCCACCGCTTCCTTCGCGAGCGGCATGCCGACGTACCCCAAGCCGATGACAGCCAAGTCGATTTCTGTCACAGCTGTACCTTGGAGAGCCGGAAACAACACTTCATGGTCGCAAAGGTTATCTCAAGTCCACCTAGCTCACGCCTAATGCGACCGAACCTGTCACAACAGACAGCCAATCGGGAGGTCATCGTTCGGCAAGAGTTCGGTAGAGAGATCGGTAAGTCTCGGCAACGCGGCTCCACGTGCGCTTGGCCGCCACTTCGGCCCGTCCGGCCTCGCCCATCTCGGCGCGCCTGGCCGGATCCTCACGCAGCCCGGCGATCGCCTTGGCGAGCGCGGCCGGGTCGCCGGGCGGCACCAGGAGGCCGGCGCCGTCGGAGCCGACGAGCTCGGACAGCGCGGGCAGATCGCTGAGCACGACGGGCTTGCCGAGCGCCATCGCCTCGACGGGCTTCAGCGGCGTGACGAGCCGGCAGACGCGGAGGTCCTCGCGCGGGCAGGCGAAGATGTCGATGGCCTCCTGGGCCTGCAGCGCCTCGTCGGGGCCGACCCGGCCCGGCAGGATGGCGCTCTTCAGCCCCAGGTCCTCGACGAGGGCCAGCAGGTTGTCGCGTTCGGTGCCGTCGCCCACGATGAGCACCCGCACCGGCGCGCCTTCGTCGCGCAGCAGCGCCGCGGCCCGCAGCAGCGTCGCGAACCCCTCGTAGGCCACGATGCTCGACACCGAGCCGACCACGACCTCGTCGGCGCCGATGCCCATGGCCGACCTGAACGACGCGCCATCGTAGTGGGCGGTGAGCAGCGAGTCGTCGACCGCGTTGGGCGCCAGGAAGATCCGCTCCCTCGGCACGCCCCGCTCGACGATCTCGGTGGCCATCGTCTCGGCCAGCGTGACGACCGCGTCGGCCTCGCGCATCAGGAACGCCTCGCGCTCGCGCTGCAGCACGTGCCGCTGGCTGCCGACCCGGATCGGGTCGCGCGAGGCCCAGGTCTCCTCCAGGAAGCCGCGCACCTCGTAGACGTAGGGGGTGCCGGTGCGCTCGCGCACGGCGTGGGCCACGGAGCCGTTGCGGTGGTCGGTCGCCGCGTGGAGGATCCGGGGCCGCAGCTCGGCGACCAGCTCGGTGACCGCCTCGGCTCCCTTGACCATGCGGCCACGCATCTCGAACGGCATCTCGCCGTGCCCGTCGGGCAGCAGCCGGTGGTAGGGGATGCCGTCGATCTCCTCGTACGGCGCCGCGTCGGCGTGGCCCTGGAACATCGGCCAGCCCCAGCTGGTCACCACGTGCGGATCGAGGCCGGCGGCCCGCTGCGCGGTGACGATGCGGTGGGTCCTGACCGTGTAGCCGGCCTGGGTGTAGGGCAGGGCGTTGGTCACGCAGTGGAGCACCCGGCCCTCGACCCGCTCGCCGACGGCCACCTTGGGCCCGGGCGGGATGGGATCGGGGCTGATCGCGGCCAGCTCGCCCCGGTAGTAGGCGGCCCGGCGCTTGACGAAGGGGTACTTGGCGTGGGCGTCGAGCACCTCGGCGGCCTGGCTGACGCGGCCGGCCTCCCAGTGCTCCTTCGCCTCGTTCCACGGCGCCCGGATCATCCGCATGCCGAACTTCCGGACCGCCAGCCTTGCCCGGCGGGCGGCCGGCCAGGCGACCTTCCCGACGACCGGGCGGAGCCGCGACGGAAGGGCGTCGGCGGCGGCCTGCGCGACGCGCACCGGATCGGACTTCACCTTCGTGAAGACGACGCGGGAGACGATGATCGGATGCCGGACGAATCCCTTCAGAAGCCCACCGACACCGGCACGCGCGGACTTGGCGGAAACTCTGGGGGAGTCTGGACGACTGGCGTCGGATGCCACGCGGTGACCGTACCATAGGCAGCGTTTTTTCCCTTCCGCTATGAAAGGCGAGGTCAATGAGGGAGAACCCCCTGGTCCTGCACGTGCTGGGAGCGCGTCCCAACTTCGTGAAAGCGGCCCCGGTGGTGCGGGCCCTCGGCGAACTCGGCGTGCGGCAGGGCATCATTCACACCGGCCAGCACTACGACGCGCTGATGTCCGACGTGTTCTTCGCCGACCTCGGCCTGCCCGAGCCCGTGGCGAACCTGGGGGTCGGCTCGGGCACCCACGCCAAGCAGACCGCGGCCCTGCTGGTCGGCCTGGAGGAGATCGTCCTCGGGCAGGACCCCGACCTGGTCGTGGTCTACGGCGACGTCAACTCGACCCTGGCCGCCATCCTCGTCTGCGCCAAGCTGGGCGTCCGCACCGCGCACGTGGAGGCGGGGCTGCGCTCGTTCGACCGCGGCATGCCCGAGGAGGTCAACAGGATCGTCACCGACTCCCTGTCCGACCTGCTCTTCGCCACCTCCCCCGACGCCCTGTCGCACCTGGCGGCCGAGGGCGTGCCCGCCTCGAAGGTGCACCTGGTGGGCAACCCCATGATCGACAGCCTGTTCTCGGCGCTGCCGTCGCTGGACCCGGGCCCCGTGGTGGCGCGGCTCGGCATACCGGCTCGCTATGCCGTGGCGACGCTGCACCGGCCGGCGAACGTGGACACCCCGGAGGCCGCGCGCGAGCTGGTCTCGTCGGTGCTGGAGGTCGCGCGGCAGATCCCGGTCGTGGTGCCGATCCATCCCAGGGGACGCACCCGGCTGGCGGAGGCCGGGCTGGTCGACGGGTCCTCGGTCAGGGTCGTGGATCCGCTCGGCTACGTGGACTTCCTGTCGCTGGTGCGCGGGTCCGCGCTGGTCGTGACCGACTCGGGCGGTGTCCAGGAGGAGACGACCATGCTGGGGGTGCCGTGCCTGACCGTCCGGCCCAACACCGAGCGGCCGATCACGATCACCCATGGCACGAACCGCCTGGTCACGCCGGCGCTGCTGCCCGCCGCCGCGGAGAAGGCGCTGGCCGACGGGGCCTCGACGCCGTCCGGGGAGCTGCCCCCGCTCTGGGACGGCGCCGCCGGGCCGCGCATCGCCCGGGTGATCTCGGCCTGGCTCAAGGGGGACAACCTCTCGCCGGCTGCCCAGGGCACGCGTTCCGAATAGCCGCCCATTCCGTACGGGTTACGTCGTAACATGACATACCTCCGCTAAGCGATAGGCGAGCATCCCCATGGCCGAAACCCCCGACGAGCCCACGTACCAGCGGCTCGGCCCCGTCAACTGGTTGCCTGAGGAGCGCAAGCTCGTCGAGCGCTACGAGGCGGAGATCAGGGAGCTCCGGCGGCGCCTGGAGATCGCCGAGGCCCGGGCCGCCTACGCGTCCTGGAAGCTGGAGGCCACCCAGGCCAAGCGGACGTTCAAGCTCGGCGAGGCGATCGGCTCCAAGAGCCCCGGCAAGGTGCTGGAGGCGGTCAGGTCCAAGGACCGGGCGCCCAAGCCGCCCGTGCCGGTCAGCGAGGCGGTCGAGGTGGCCGGCCACCGGCCGCCTCCGGTCGAGGTGCCCGCGGTGAAGTGGCCGGCCGGTCCGGTGAACCGGCCCGGCCTGCGCGTCGCGGTGATCCTCGACGACTTCTCCCGGATGGCGTTCCGGTACGAGTGGGACCAGATCGAGTTCGGGCTCAAGGACTGGCCGGAGATCTTCGCCGACAAGCGGCCCGACCTGCTGTTCTGCGAGTCGGCCTGGCACGGCAACCAGGGCCGCTGGCGCTACCAGATGACCGGCACCAACGCGCCCAAGGAGCCGCTGCGCGACCTGGTGGCGTGGTGCCGGGCCGAGGGCATCCCGACGGTCTTCTGGAACAAGGAGGACCCGCCCAACTTCGACTTCTTCATCGACACGGCCAAGCTGTTCGACTACGTGTTCACCTGCGACGGTGACATGGTGCCGAAATATCGGGAAATATTGGGCCACGACCGGGTGGACGTGCTGCAGTTCGCCGCCCAGCCCCGCGTGCACAACCCGATCCAGCAGAAGCAGGGCCGGCTGCACGACGTGGTCTTCGCCGGGATGTACTTCCGCGACAAGCACCCCGAGCGGCGCGAGCAGATGGAGGTCGTCCTCGACCCGGTGCGCGAGCTGGGCCTGCACATCTTCGCCCGCAACGGCGAGGTCGACGAGAAGTACGCCTGGCCGGAGAAGTACCGCCCGCACATCGTGGGCGAGCTCCCCTACGACCAGATGCTCGCCGCCTACCGGATGTACAAGGTCTTCCTCAACGTCAACTCGGTGCTCGACTCGCCCACGATGTGCGCGCGCCGCGTCTTCGAGCTGTCGGCCTGCTCCACCCCGGTCGTCTCGGGCTGGTCGAGGGCGATCGAGGAGACGTTCGGCGACCTGGTGCCCATCGCCCGCGAACCGGTCGAGTCGTACAACCAGGTGCTGCACCTGATCAACAGCCCCGAGCTGCGGGCCCGGATGGGCCACCTGGCCATGCGCGAGGTGTTCGACAAGCACCTGTTCTCCCACCGGGTGGACCAGATCCTCCAGCTGCTCGGCCGGCCCGTGCGCCCCCGGTCACGCTCGATCTCGGTGGTGCTGCCCACCAACCGCGCCTCCCACATCGAGCACGCGATCTCCTCGGTGGCCAAGCAGATCCACCGGCCGCTGCAGCTCGTCATGGTGCTGCACGGGCTCGACATCGACCCCGTCGTGGTGGCCGACAAGGCGCGCATGGCGGGCGTCTCCGACGTCGTGGTGCTCCCCGCCGCCGCCGAGCTGTCGCTGGGCGCCTGCATGAACCTGGGCATCGCCGCCGCCGAGGGTGAGCTGATCGCCAAGATGGACGACGACAACCTGTACGGCGAGCACTACCTGTCGGACCTGGCCCGGGCCTTCGACTACACGGACGCGGAGCTGGTCGGCAAGGGCGCGCACTACGCCTACTTCGAGGGCCGCAACACCACCATGCTCCGCCTGCCCGGCCTGGAGCACCGCTACTCGTTCCTCGTCCAGGGCGGCACGTTCCTCGGCAAGGCCGAGATGTTCCGTTCGTACGGCTTCCCCGACCTCACCCGTGGCGAGGACACCCACCTCGTCCGCAGGCTGAAGGAGGACAGCGTCAAGATCTACTCGGCCGACCGCTTCAACTTCGTCTACTGGCGCGGCGCCGACGCGAGCATGCACACCTGGCAGGCCGACCACATCAAGCTGACCAGGAACGCCCAGTTCTCCTTCGTCGGCCGCCCCGACGACCACGTGCTGATCTGACGGCTATCGGGTGATCCTGGCGAGCTGCCGGTCGGCCACCTGGGCGAGCTCGAACAGGCCGCCGGACTTCACCTTCCGGCCCACGACGAGCAGGCTGAGGATCACGCCGCCGCGCCGGATCACCACGGACCCGACCTGGGCGTTCTGGCCGCCGCCGACCGCCGTGGTGAGGTAGGCGCGCGACTCGTCGCCCTGCTTGGGCATGGCCAGCTCCCGGGTGCCGTAGGTCACCCGGGTGCCCTCGACGTCGGCCGTATAGTCGGCGCACTGCGCGGGCAGCGGCGGCGGGAAGACCGGCGAGGGCATCGCGACCAGCGCCTGGGTGATCGACCCCTTGGCGGAGGCGTAGGCGACGACGGCGGCGGGGGCGTTGGCGAGGGCGGGCTCGCCGGCGTCGAGCTGGGCGGCGCCGGCGCACTCGGGCCGGGCCAGCCTGACCTGGCGCGCGGCGGCGAGCCCTTTCTTGGTCGATTCGAGCGACCCGAACGCGCCCGTCTCGGGCCCGTGGACGACGCGCATGCCCTCGGGCGCGGGCAGCAGGGCCGCGCGGAGCCGGCCCGCCTCGATGGGAGACGCGGAGGGGGTGGCGGGCGTGGGATTCGCGACGGGCTCGGCGGCCCTACTGGACGAGCAGCCCGCAAGTAGCAAAGCGCCCAGACATATGCCAGAAAATGCCTTGGAAATGGATTTCGTATTTCGCGCTGTCAGCATATGGAGAAACGCTAGAGGAGCTGCCCGGCGGGCAGCCGACCAACGTCGCTATTCGCTGGATTCAGCGGTTCTACGGGCCTTTTCGGCTTCCGCCCCATTCGGTGTCACGCCGGTCGCGGTCGCGCTGTTCGAGGCCGCGTTGTTGAGCAGCGCCCTGGCCAGCCCGAGCCCCGTGCCGCCCAGCGTGAGCGCTTTGGCCAGCAGTTCCTCCACGCCCTGCGCGCCGTTGAGCACCACCATGTGGTCCACGCCGCCGAACGCCTTCGCGCCCGCCTCGACGACCTCCGGCCAGCGCTCGGCCAGTTGCTGGGCAATGACCGCCTCCTGGTTCTCCGCCAGGGCCTGCGCCCGAGCCCTGATCGCAGCGGCCTCGGCCAGACCCCTGGCCTGCGCCGCCTCCGCCTCCGCGAGGCCCAGCGCCTTGGCCGCCTCGGCCTGGGCCAGCCCGCGGGCCTGCGCCGCCTGAGCCTCCGCCTCGCCGGTGATCTTGGTGGCTGCGCCGGCCGCCTCGCCGCGCAGCCGTACGGACTCGGCGTCCGCGGCGGCGGCCTGCTTGACCTGGGACGCCTGCGCCACGGCGCGCAACTCGGTCTCCCTCGCCTCGGCCTCGGCCTGGGCGATGCGGGCGTCACGCTGGGCCTGGGAGAGCGTCACGGTCTCGTAGGCCTTGGCGTCGGCCGGCTTGCGCACCTGCGACTGCAGCCGCTGCTCCGACAGCTGCGCCTCCAGCTCCGCGGCCCTGGTCTCCTGGACGACGACCTCCTGGCGGGCGGTGGCCTCGGACAGCGGCCCGGCCTGGCGGGACTTGGCCGCCGCCTGGTCGATCTCCGCCTGGTAGCCGGCCTGCTGGATCTTCGCCTCACGCACGGCTGCCGCCTTGCGGGCCTGGGCGGCCTGCTCGGCCTCGGTCGCCTCCTGGTCGCGCTGGGCCTCGGCGATGCGGGCCACGGCGGCCACCCGGGCAGCGTGCGGCTTGCCCAGGTTGACGATATAGCCGGTCTCGTCGTCGATCTCCTGGATCTGCAGGGAGTCGACGATCAGGCCCAGCTTGCTCATCTCGTCGGCCGCCGACGCCCTGGTCTCGCTGGTCAGCCGCTCGCGGTTGAGGATCAGGTCCTCGACGGTCAGGTTGCCGATGATCGAGCGCAGGTGGCCGGTGAACAACTCGTGGATCGCGCCGGTCATGAAGTCCTGCTGGTCGAGGAATCGGCGGGCGGCGTTGGCGATCGAGGACAGGTCGTCGCCGACCTTGTAGATCACCACGCCGCGGATGTGCACGGGGATGCCCTGCTGGGTGACGCAGGAGACCTGGAGGTTGGCGGCCCGCGTGTCCAGCCGGAGCCTGCGGGCCGTCTGGAAGCCAGGGAGCACCGCCGCACCCTTGCCAGTGATGATCTTGAAGCCGAGGCTGTCGACGCCCTCGCCCCGGCGACGCGCGGCGAGGCCGGAGATGATCAGGGCCTCATTCGGCTCGGCCACCCGCCACACGGCCTTGAACAGCAAGATCAGCACGATGACGGCGACGAGGACGCCCCCGCCGACCACGTAGAACTCGGGGGACATCTCGGGCCTCCTCAGGCGAGTGCTCTGGCCACATAGACCGTCCGTGGCGGGAAGTACTCCACGACGACCACGATCGTCCCAACGGGGATCTCCTCGTCGGCCACGGTCGGGTGGGCGTAGAACGCCTCGACCCCGCCCCTGACCGGGATCATGACCTCGCCGACCAGACCCGGGCCGATCCTGCCGGTGACACGGCCCTGCTTGCCGACCACTCGGACTCCCCCCGCCGCGATATTCCGGACGCTACTCCAAATGGGCATTCGCGGTAATAGGTCACGTAAAAAGTTCCTCGAAAGGCTGCGCGGCGTAGTGCCATATTCGCTCACAGTCCCGAAGCTCGTGGTATGAGCGACATCGACCCGCGTGGGGCTCGCGATCTCGGGATGAGCCGGCCGATTTCGCGGCGGGACCTCTTCGACGGCGTCGCCATGACCGTGGGAGTCGCGACACTGGGCGCGGCCACGGGCTGCTCCGGCGCCGGGTCACCGGCCGGTGCCGCGCCTGTCCCGGCGGGCGTGCGGGGCGACACCGCCACCGCGCTCAGCGTGCCGCACGCGCTGCGCGACGACCGCTTCTGGCAGCACGCGGGCGTACCGGAGCCCACCGGCGAGAGCTACGACCTGGTGGTGGTCGGCGGCGGCGTCAGCGGGGTGAGCGCGGCCCACGAGTGGCTGCGCCGCGAGCCGGGGGCCCGCGTCCTCATCCTGGACAACCACGACGAGCTCGGCGAGGAGCCGCCGATCGGCTCGATCTCGGTGTGGACCCCCGAGGGCAGGGAGTTGCTGGACCGGCTCGGCATCGGGACGCGGGAGACGGACGGGCGGCACTACCACGGGCTCGGCATGTACGACAGCGTCCTGTGCGACCGGGAGACGTTCCCGGCGGAGCGGTTGATCTGTTTCACCCCGGAGATCGAGGCCGAGCAGTGGGTGGGCCGGCTGCCGATCGCCGACCGGGCCAGGAGGGACCTGCTGGCGCTCTACCGGGACCCGCCCGACTGGTTTCCCGGGCTGTCGCGGGAGCGGAAGGAGGAGCGGCTGGCGGACCTGACCTACTCCGCCTTCCTGCTCGACGTCTGCCGGGCGCACCCCGACGTCGAACGGTTCTGCCGGACCATGCCGAGCGCCGAGTGGGCCTACGACTCACGGGCGTTCGGCGCGATCGACGCCTGGGGCAGCGCGGACGGCTGGGACTACCCGGGCTTCCAGGGTCTGCGACTGGACCGCGGCAAGCCGTCCCGGTTCAACTCGCCCACCGTGAAGAAGGAGTGGGGCGCACGGCACGCCCACTGCCTCCCGGAGGGCGGCCGGCCGCTGGTCCGGACGATGCTGGCCGGGATGATCCCCGGCTTCACCGGCGGCCGGGACCACGACACGGCGGACCGGCGCCGGCTGGACCAGCCCGCCTCCCGGGTCCGGTTCCGGCTGTCCAGCCCGGTGGTCTCGGTGCACCATGACGGCCCGCCGGACACCGCGTCGTCGGTCACCGTCGGCTACTTCGACGGGCACGCGGTCAGGACCGTCGGCGCCGGATCGGTGATCATGGCCTGCTGGCACACGGTCATCCCCCATCTGGTCCCGGACCTGCCCGACGACCAGACGCGGGCGCTGCGGGAGGCGGTCAAGCTGCCGCTGCTCCAGGCGACCGTACGGCTGCGCGACGGGGAGGCGTGGCGGCGCGTCGGCGTGCACCGCACCCGCTGGACGGGCGCCTACTGGTGCCTGTCGGAGCTCGGCCCCCGGACCGACCCCGACGGGCCGGTCACCGCGCGCCTGGTCGCGACGCCGTGCCGGTCGGGGCTGGGACCCGCCCAGGGCGCCGTCGCGGGACGGCACGCGCTGCTCAGAACGCCCTACGCCCATCTGGAATACACCGTCCGGGACCAGCTCGCCCGGCTGCTGAGCCCCGGCGGCTTCGACCCGGCCGCCGACATCGAGGCCATCACGATCGACCGGTGGGGCCACGGTCACGCGCCCGAATACTGCCGGCCGTGGCACGCGTTCTATCCCGACGGCCCGTTCCCGGCGGATCTCGCCCGCCGGCCGTTCGGAAGGATCGCGATCGCGGGCTCCGACGCGGTCCCGGCCGCGCGGACCGACGCGGCCATCACCGCCGCCTGCCGCGCCGTCGCGGAGCTGTCGGCATGAGGGTCTCCAGGACGTGGCGGTGCGCGCTGGCCGGGCGGTCAGGCGCCCACCAGGCCGAGGCTCGCCTTCCAGAGCCGCTCCGCCAGCTCCGGGTCCGACATCGAGGGCACCCGCTCGAATCTCCCGCCGGAGTAGTAGCCGCCGGACCGCTCCACGCCGTCGGGGTGGGTGGCCAGGTGCACCAGCGGGCGCGCACCGTGCTCGGGCGGCTTGGCGAAGCCCGGTATCACCAGGGACAACCGCATGAGCCGCGCCTCACCGGCGAACCCGGTGCGGATCAGCCCCGGGTGGAAGCAGGTGGCGGCCACCCCGCGGTCGGCCAGCGCGACGGTGAACAGGGCGTTGGCCTGCTTGGTGTCGCCGTACTGCAGCCAGCCGTTCCACCTGCGGCCCTCGCGCGACAGGTCGTCGGGGTCGATCCGCCCGCTCCGCCCGGCCCGCGACGAGGTGGTCACCACCCGGTCCACCCGATCGGCCAGGGTATGGGTCAGCAGGAACGGCGCGAGATGGTTGACCTGAACCATCAGCTCGTGCCCGTCCGGGGTCATCCGCCGGTGTGGGCTCATCACTCCCGCGTTGTTGGCGAGCACCGCGATGCGCTCGTAGTGTTCGCGCAGCAGGGCCGCCAACCGGCGCACGTCGTCCAGCGAGCCGAAATCGCAGGTCAACACCTCGCCTTTGGGCCCGCTGAGTGCCCCTGCCACGGCCTTCAGCCGGCTCTCGTCGCGCCCGACGAGGACGACCCGATGGCCACGGCGCGAAAGCTCGGCCGCCGCGGCGGCACCGATCCCGGCACTTGCCCCAGTAATCACGCTAATCATCGCGTTCCTCCCACTGCGCCGGAACCCTATTCGGTGCTAGTCTCCTGTGCGATCTTCCGGAGGCGTATTTACACGAAACGTGGAAATATCCCTCGACTCCGAGGTTGGGACATGGGCTCGCAAAACCGGTCAATTCGGTTCAAGATCTTCTTATTACTCTTGTTACCCCTCCTGTCTCTGAGCGTGCTCTGGGGATTCGTGCTCAACCTCACCGTGGGCGACGGGCTGGCCCTGCTCCGGTCCAACACCCTGTACCAAACGGTCGGGGTCACCTCCACCGAGCTGGGACTACAGCTTCAGGCCGAGCGGGCCCGCTCCTCCGTGGCGGTCACCACGCGTGATCTCACCGAGGATCTCGGCAAGCAGCGCGCGCTCACCGACAAGTCCGTCACCGGCTTCCGGCGGGCCACCGCCGAGGCCGGCGACGCGATCGGCGGCGAGCTGCGCGGCCCGCTCGACACCCTCAACCGCGAGCTCGACCGCCTCGCCGCCATCCGGGCCGACATCGACACGGGCCTCAGCTCCCGCCTGACCGGCCTGAACGAGTACAACCGCGTGCTCGACGCCCTCTTCCGGCTCTACGACCACCTGGTCTCCGTGCCCGACCTGGCGATCTTCCAGCAGGCCTCGTCACTGCAGACCATGGGCAACGCCCGGGAGGTCATCGCCAGGGAGCAGGCGCTCATCAGCGGCGCGCTCATCGACCACCAGCTGACCGCGCCCGAGGCCGCCGCGTTCACCGAGTACGCCGCCACCCGCAAGTTCATGCACGCGCGCGGGCAGGCGGCACTCGACGCGGAGCTGCGCCGGCCGTACGAGCAGGTATTCGCCAGCTCGATCTTCCGCGACTTCACCCTGATGGAGGCGCGGATCGTCACCACCGGCGCGCCGCCGCTCGACGCCCCCACCTGGAACGCGACCATCGGCCAGGTCATGACCCAGCTCGACCGGCTCGGCGTGTCCTCCTCGGAGGAGGTGGCCCGGCGCGCCGCCGACGCCGCCACCGGGACCCTCATCCGGATCGGCGTCGCCGGCGGCCTCGGACTCGTCGCGGTGCTCGCCTCGATCGTCATCTCGGTGCGCTTCGGCCGCCGCCTGTCCGCGGAGCTGGCCGGGCTCCGCTCCTCCGCGCTGGAGCTGTCGGAGAAGCGGCTGCCCCACATCGTCGAGCGCCTGCGCCGGGGCGAGGAGGTCGACGTCCAGAAGGAGGCCAAACCGCTCAAGGTCAGCGGCTCGGCCGAGATCACCGACGTGGCCAGGGCCTTCGGCTCCGTGCAGAGCACCGCCGTGCAGGCCGCCGTGGGGCAGGCCGCGCTGCGGCGGGGAGTGGGCCAGGTCTTCCTCAACCTCGCCCGGCGCAAGCAGGGGCTGCTGCACCGCCAGCTCGCGCTGCTCGACGGCATGCAGCGCCGGACGCACGACCCCGACCGGCTGGAGGAGTTGTTCCGGCTCGACCACCTGACCACCCGCATGCGGCGGCACGCCGAGAGCCTGATCATCCTGTCCGGCGCCGCGCCCGGGCGGGCCTGGCGCAAACCGGTGCCCGTGCTGGACATCGTCAGGGCCGCGGTCGCCGAGGTCGAGGACTACACCCGCGTCGCCGTCGAGACCATGCCGGGCAGCGCGATCGACGGCGACGTCGCGGCCGACCTCACCCACCTGGTCGCCGAGCTGGTCGAGAACGCCACCATCTACTCGCCGCCCAACGCCATGGTCCAGGTCCGGGGTGACCTGGTGAGCAACGGCTACGCGATCGAGGTCGAGGACAGAGGGCTCGGGCTGTCGGAGGCGGAATACGCGGGGTTCAACGGACTGCTGGCCGACCCACCCGAGTTCGACCTGGCCGACAGCGACCGGCTGGGGCTGTTCGTGGTGGCGAGACTGGCCGAGCGGCACGGCATCAGGGTGCTGCTGCGGCGCTCCCCCTTCGGCGGCACCACCGCGATCGTGCTGGTGCCCCGGACGCTGGTCAACAGCCAGCCGGCGCTGCCGGCCGCCGACCAGGACGAGCCCGCCGCGCCGGCCGGTCGTACGCCGTCTACGCGTACGCTGCCCAGTCGTACGAGGAAGAAGGCGCTCGCCGTGGTGAGCGGCGGAACCCACGCGGGCCTGCCCACCCGGATCCGGCAGGCCAGTCTGGCACCCCAGCTCCAGGCGAAGCCGCCACCGGAGCCGGAGCGGAAACCCGAACGCTCTCCCGACGAGGTACGCGATCTGTTCTCCGCGTTCCAACGGGGAACCCAGCGCGCACAAGAAGAAGCAAATGAGGAGGGGGAGGCATGAGCGTGCCGACGACCAACACCGGTGAGCTGAACTGGCTGCTCGACGACCTGACGACCAGGGTCGCCGCGGTGCGGCAGGCGGTCATCCTGTCCACGGACGGCCTCGCGGTCGGTTACTCCAAGGGGCTGAACCGCGAGGACGCCGAGCACCTGTCGGCGGTGGCCGCCGGATTCCAGAGCCTCGCCCGAGGCACGGGACGCCACTTCGGCGGCGGCGACGTCCGCCAGACCATCGTCGAGATGGAGTCGGCGTTCCTGTTCGTCACCGCGGCCGGACAGGGCACCTGCCTGGCCGTGCTGGCCGACGCGAACGTGGACGTCGGGCACATCGCCTACGAGATGGCGATGCTCGTCAAGCGGGTCGGACAGCACATCTCGACCAATCCACGAACGACCACACCATGACGGATGCACCGCAATGGCTGGATGAGGACGCGGGGCCGATCGTCCGGCCCTATGCTCTCATCCGCGGCCGTACGAGGTCCTCGGGGGAGATGCTCGATCTCATCGCGACCGTGAGCGCCATCGGCGACCCGCCGGACGGCCTCGGACCCGAGCAGCAGCTCATCCTGCGGGCAGCGCGCGAGCCGATCACGGTGGCCGACCTGGCCGTCGAGCTCGACCTGCCCATCGGGGTGGTCCGGGTGCTGCTCGGCGACCTGCTCGACGGCGGTCTCATCTCGGTGAAGTCCCCCTCAGCGGCCAGGCCGCGCGCGAACGAGGGCATTCTCAAGGAAGTGATCAATGGACTCCGGGCTCTCTGAGGACCCCGTCGCGCTGAAGATCCTCATCGCCGGAGGCTTCGGCGTGGGCAAGACCACCTTGGTGGGGTCGATCAGCGAGATCAAGCCGTTGCGCACCGAGGAGGTGCTCTCCGACCGCGGCATCGGCGTGGACGACCTCGACGGCGTGGAGGCCAAGACGACCACGACGGTCGCGATGGACTTCGGCCGCATCACGATCCGCGACGGCCTCGTCGTCTACCTGTTCGGCACCCCGGGGCAGGAGCGGTTCTGGTTCATGTGGGACGAGTTGTCCTACGGCGCGCTCGGCGCGGTCGTGATCGCCGACACCCGGCGGCTGACCGACTGCTTCCCGTCCGTCGACTACTTCGAGCAGCGCGGCACCCCCTTCGTGGTGGCCGTCAACTGCTTCGACGGCGCCGACCGGCACAGCGTCGACGACGTGCGGATCGCGCTCGACCTCGACACCGACGTGCCCGTGCTGCTGTGCGACGTCCGGCGGCGCACCTCGGCCAAGGAGGTCATGGTCACGCTGGTCGAGCACTCGCTCCGCACCCTGACCACGGCCGGCTCCTAGAGCGCCTTCAGGCCGTTGATCACCTCTCGGAGGAGGCTCTCCGTGGCCATGTCGGCCTTCGCGACCGGCGGCCGTACCACGACCAGCCCGTAGTCGAGCAGGTCGCCGAGCAGCACCCTGATCACTCCCACCGGGAGGTTCATCTCGGCGGCCACCTCGACCACGGGTCTGGACCGGCCGGAGACCGAGCCGATCAGCCGCCGGTGCTGTGCGCTCAGCTCGGCCTTGGGCGGCATCGGCTCCGCCGTCGCCGAGACGTGCGCGAGCAGGTCGATCGCCGGTGAGGAGGGCCTGGTGCGGCCGCGGGCGACCGCGTACGGCCGCACCACCGGACCGGCCTCCTCGTCGACCCATTCGTTGGGCTCGCGGCTCACGATAGAGATCCCCCATCCTGATCGCTCTCCTGGCGCCCCCGCTGCCAGCCTGACTGAAGGGAGGAGAGCAGTGCCCTGGTCTCCTCGGGTGAGCGTTCCGGCGCGGGCTCGGCCGGCGGCTGCCTGAGCTGCTCGGGCAGATTGGCCTGCCGGGTACGGCGCGGCAGTCCCGAGTCGGAACGCGCCTCGGCGCCGCGCTTGGAGACGCGGACCCGGCGCGGGAGCCCGCCCTCGGGTCGCGGGTCGCGCGCCGGCCGGTCGTCACGGACGACCGACACGGACACCGACTCCAGCTCGGGCCTCTCGATCGGCGGCGGCAGCGCCTCGACCAGGGCCCCGGGCACCAGCACGATCGCGGTGGTCCCCCCGTACGGCGACGGCCTGAGGGTCACGGCGATGCCGTGCTTGGCCGCCAGCATGCCGACCACGGCGAACCCCAGCCGCTCGGTCTGTGACGGGTCGAAGTCGGGCGGGCTGGCCAGCCGCTCGTTGACGGCCTGGCGCATCTCGGGCGGCAGGCCGAGGCCCCGGTCCTCGATCTCCACCGCGAACCCCCGGCCGACGAGCTCGCCGCGGACCGACACCTCGTTGCCGGGCGAGGAGAACGCGGCGGCGTTCTCGATCAGCTCGGCGAACAGGTGCATCAGGTCGGCCACGGCGGCGCCCGAGATGCCGCACTCGGGCATCGGGTAGACGCGGACCCGGGTGTACTCCTCCACCTGCGCGGCGGCGCCGTTCAGCACGTCCTCGACCGGGATGGTGCCGCGCCACCGGCGCCCGGCCACGCCGCCCGACAACAGCACCAGGCCCTCGGCGTGGCGGCGCATGCGGGTGGTCAGGTGGTCGAGCTTGAACAGCCGCTCCAGCGCCTCGGGCTCCTCGGTGTCGCGCTGCATCTCGTCCAGCAGCCTGAGCTGCCGCTGCAGCAGCGACTGGCTCCTCCTGGCCAGGTTGCGCAGCGCCTCCGACACGCCCTGCCGCAGCCTGGCCTGCTCGACCGCCGCCTCCACGGCGGTGTGCTGGACGGTGCCGAACGCGATGGCCAGGTCGGCGACCTCGCTGGTGGCCTGTCCGGGCACCGCGATGGGCGGCGCCTCGGTCGCGACGTCGACGTCCTCGCCCTGGCGCAGCTTCGTCACGACGCCCGGCAGCCGGACCTCGGCCAGGTCGAGCGCGGACCTCCGCAGGCCGGCCAGCTCGCCGGTGATCTGCCTGCCCACCCGGACGGACAGGACGATCGAGAAGACGACCGCCAGGAGGCCGAGCACGCCGGCGATGCCCGCCCGGACGAGGATGCTGAGGCCGGCCGGCTCCATCTTGGCGAGCAGCCGGTCAGCGCCGTCCCAGACGACCTGGCTGTACTCCTTCATCACCGGGTCGGCCGTGCCGCGCCAGAGCTGCATGTCGACGGGCTTGCCCTCGAGGGCGGACCCCAGGGCCCGCTCCATCGTGTTGTAGCGGGAGGTGGCGGCGAGCTTCTCGAACGGGGTCCGCAGGTCACTGTCGAGGTTGGCCAGGGCCTGGGGCCACAGGTGGGTCCGCGCGCCGTCGATGCCGGCGAGCTGGTGCACGTCGTGCATGGCCGCCCTGCCGTTCGCCGCGACGATCAGCGCGTGCTCCCTGCTCAGCAGCTCGCGCACTCCGTCGGCGGCGATCATGCCCTGGGCCTGCCTGGCCAGCTCGACGTCGCTGCTGACCGTGATCGTGGAGTAGAGCCGGTGCACGGCGTCGGGGATCGTGGCGTACTCGGTGATCAGGGTGCCCGGGGTGAGGCGGCCCGTGTCGACCTGCCGCCTGATCTCCGGTAGCCGCTCGATCGCGGCCAGCGCCTCCTTGAGCCGGCCCTTCATCTCCGCTGTGAGGGCCGCCTGGGTGTCCTCCGACAGCGCCGACGCGGACAAGCGCTGCCTGATCTGGTCGGCCTTGGCCCGGCTGGCGGCGAGCGCGGTCGCGTCGGGGGCGGTGCCGGCGATCCGTTCGGCCGAGGCGAGGCGCTCCGTCTGCAGCTGGGAGACCAGCGCGTCGGCGTCGTTGACCACGCCGGTCCAGATGGTCTGCACCTTGAGCAGGTTGAGCGCCTCACCGGATGTGATGCTCGCGGCGAAGCCCCAGAGGGCGATCAGGGAGACCAAGGGGACGATGAGCAGCGTCAGGATCTTGAATCTGATGGATCTGCCCGATGCCATGACACCTGCTCCCGGATAGAAGATCGCCGGAGAGAATAGCACCGAAACAGGTGAGCCTAAGATCCATTAGCCAGAAATCTGTGATATGTCGTGAAATTCACCGCCTTACCGACAGTCCGTATCCACCACAGCCGCACCAGCCACGCCGCCAGCACCCCCAGCAACGCCACCTCGGCCCCCAGCAGCAACCGTTCGACGAGCCCGATCAGCACCCGCTCGCCCGGCAACGCCACGTAGGTGATCGCCAGCACCCCGAGCCCTCCGGCCAGCGCCAGCCACTCCACCACCCGGGCCACCGGCTTCCAGTCGGCGTCGGCGGCCAGCCTCGGCACCAGCAGGGCCGCCGCCACCGGCAGGCTCACGAACGCCGCTATCGACACGTACCAGTGGATCTGCGCCGTCAGGGTCAGGTCCGCCCCGATCGGCGTGGTCGGGATGACCGCGGCGACGACCAGCGCCCCCGACCACACCATCAGCAGCCGCTCCGGCACCCCCCGGACGGGCGCCCCCGCCGCCCGCAACCCGCCCAGCAACGCCAGCGACCCCAGCCCGAGCACCACCATCGCGACCTCCGTGACGCCCCCGCGGTCGGCCACGGCGTATTCGCTCACGGTCACGTTCAACGGGTCGAGGTAGGGGTCGGGCACCAGTTGCCCGACCACGATCGCCCCCACGGAGAACATGATCGCGAGGCATGCGATAAACGGATAAAGCCTCTTTACTGCGGTCATGACCATACTTTGTCGCTTTAGCGGTCCCAAGCCATCAGGCCCCACCCCTGACCCCACCCTGAGATAACCACTAGGGCTTGAGAATCCTGGACGGACAGGGCTTGAGTCGCTGACCGCTTTAAAGATCATTCTCTCTACGGCACGGCCTGATGGTCAGGGTGACCGGTCGAGGACGTGGGGGCGGGCGGCGGCGTAGCGGTGGCGGATGGCGGGCTCCGCCGGGGCCTCGTACGGGGCGGCCTCCTCGGTGGACCAGTGGACCTCCTCGTCGAGGAGCCGGGCGGCCTGGTAGGCGGCGCCGTCGGCGACGTACTCGCCCGGCGGGGGCGCCAGGACCGGGCGGCCGAAGACCGTGGGGGCGATGCGGCGGACCGCCTCCGATCGGGCGCCGCCGCCGATCAGCAGGATCCGCTCAGGCGTCGAGCCGAGCGCGTCGAGGGCGTCGGCGAGGCCGCACAGCATGCCCTCGATCGAGGCCCGCGCCAGGTGGGCGGGGGTGGCGGTGGCGAGGGTCAGGCCGTGGAGCGAGCCGGTGGCGGCCGGCAGGTTGGGGGTGCGCTCGCCCTCCAGGTAGGGCACCAGTGTGAGCCCGCCGGCGCCCGGCGGGGCCTGGAGAGCCAGCTCGCCGAGCCGGTCGAGGTCGACACCCGTGAGCCGCGCCGCGGCGTCCATGACGCGGGCGGCGTTGAGCGTGCACACCAGCGGCAGGAAGCGCCCGGTGGCGTCGGCGAACCCCGCGACCGCGCCGCTCGGGTCGGCGCTCGGCGCGTCGGACACCGCGAACACGGTGCCGGAGGTGCCGATCGACACGACGACGTCGCCGGGCCGCGTGCCCACGCCGAGCGCGGCGGCCATGTTGTCTCCGGTGCCGGGCGCGACACGGACGGGGCTCCCCGGCGCCGCGTCGGCCACCGGCCCGAGCACCCGGGGCAGCAGCGGGACCGACCCGAAAGCGGCCTTCAGCAGGTCGGTGCGGTAGTCGCCGGTGGCCGGAGACCAGTAGCCGGTGCCCGAGGCATCGCCCCTGTCGGTGGTCAACCGGTCGAGGGCCGGCGGGGGCGCGTCGGCCCAGTCGGACCGAGGCAGGCCGAGGGCGCCTGCCAGCCGCCAGGTGAGCCAGTCGTGCGGCAGGCACACCGCGGCGGTGCGGCGGGCGTGCTCGGGCTCGTGCTCGGCCAGCCACCGCAGCTTGGTCACCGTGAACGACGCCACGGGCACGCTGCCCACCGCGTCGGCCCACGCCGCCGGCCCGCCCAGCTCGGTCACCAGCGCGGCGGCGGCCGCGGCGGAGCGCGTGTCGTTCCAGAGCAGCGCGTCGCGCACGACGTCGCCCGACTCGTCGAGGCAGACCATGCCGTGCTGCTGCCCGGCCACGCTGATCGCGGCGACGTCGTCGAGCCCGCCCGCCTCCTCGACGGCCCGCAGCAACGCGGTCCACCAGTGGGACGGGTGCACTTCGGTGCCGCCGGGATGGGCCGCCCGGCCCTGGCGCACGAGCCGGCCTGACGCCGCGTCACGGACGACGACCTTGCAGCTCTGCGTCGACGAGTCGACCCCTGCGACGAGAGTCACGCGCGCCCGCCGGACAGAACCCCGCGAACGGTATCAACGTTGGACATGCCCTGATGCTCCACGAGCGGCCGCCGCATCACAAGCCCGAGGGATCACGCCCCACGCTGATCTCCTCGGCGATCCGGCGGATCTCCCTCACCTCGAGACCGGGCGCCTCGGGCAACTGGCTCAGCAACGCGTCCATCACCACGTGCACGGGCTGACCCGCCAACCGGCCCGCGATCCCGTGAACCGTCCTGAACAGCGCCTCATCCGTGTCGTGCATCCCCGTCTCCTTGTTCGACTCCGGAGAACGGTACGGCCTCGCGCCGACAGTTTCGCGCTATCGCTCCAGCGTGTTACGCACCGCCGCGCAGATCTCGTCCAGGGCGCGTACCTGATCGGGGGTCAGCACGTCGAACAGGCTCCGACGGACCTCCTCCACGTGGCCGGGCGCGGCGGCGGCGATGGCGGCGAACCCCTCGTCGGTGAGCACGGCGAAGTTGCCGCGCCGGTCCTCCGGGCAGCGGTCGCGGCGCACCCAGCCACGCTCCTCCAGCCGCGCCACCGCGTGGGACAGGCGGCTCTGCGAGCTCTGCGCCCGGACGGCCAGCTCGCTCATCCGCATCCGGCGCTCCGGCGCCTCGGAGAGCGCCACCAAGATCATGTAGTAGGCGTGCGGCATCCCCGCGTCACGCTGCAACTGACGGTCGAGCGCCTCGTTCACCAGCTGCGTGGCGGCCAGGAAGTTGCGCCAGGCCCGCTGCTCGTTCTCGTCCAGCCATCGGGTCATGGTGGCATTTTACTTGAACTCTCATATACTTGGGGTCGGAATCCACGAAAGGGGCTCATCATGCCTGTTCAGCGGCTCAATCACGCCGTCCTCTACGTCCGCGACGTCGAGCGCAGCGTCACCTTCTACCGCGAGGCCCTTGGCTTCGAGGTCGTCATGGGCATGCGCGGCGCCGCCTTCCTGCAGGCCCCCGGCTCGACCAACGACCACGACCTGGGCCTGTTCGAGATCGGTGCCCAGGCCGCGCCGTCGCCGGCCGGCCGCGGCTCGGTCGGCCTCTACCACCTGGCCTGGGAGGTCGACACGCTCGACGAGCTGGAGCGCATCGCGGCCAAGCTCAGCGAGCTCGGCGCGCTGGTCGGCGCGTCCGACCACTCCACCACCAAGGCCCTGTACGCGCAGGACCCCGACGGCCTGGAGTTCGAGGTCTCCTGGCTGGTGCCCGCCTCCCTGCTCACCGAAGAGCTGCTCACCGCACGCAGCAGCATCCGGCCGCTCGACCTCGCCGCCGACAGGCAGAGGTACGGCGGGCAGACCCGGGGCGGCGTGGGCGTCTCGATCCCCGCCTAACTCTCCCCCGGCCGGGGCGGATCATGCCGGGCACGCGCGGTACCGTGGGCTTATCCACTCTTTCGCCATCCGCCTCTTTTCGCCATCCGCCTCCTCGTCCTGGAGAACGGTCATGCCGAGCGATCCTGACCACGTGCTCGACGCCATCGACGGCGTCGTCGACGAATGGGAGACGTTGAGCGCCGACGCCATGCGCTGGGCGCCTCCGGAGAAAAAAGAGCCAGACCTGCTGAGCGAGGTGACCGAGATCTTCAGCCCGCTCGCCAACGCGCTCACCGAGGCGTTCCGCCCGCTGGGCGATGCCGTGACCCGCGCCCTCGACCACCTCATCGACCACGAGGACCGTTAGCCGGTGCGGCGGCGGCGCGTCCGGCGCGGACAGGCCTTCGCCGTCTCCGCCGGCCGTGCCGCGTGCTCGGCCTGCTTGCGCCGGTGGCCGTGGGCGTCGCCGCGCCGTGCAGCCGGTCGAGCTCGCGTAACCCGGCCGCCCGCCCGGCGAGCCCGGCGCGCGCGTCAGCGAGCCGGGGCTCCCAGGTGCTCGGCGATCGCGGCGGTCATCGGAGTGACCGTGGGCAGCGGGGGCTCGCTGAAGTAGCCGGGCTTGTGCGTACGCAGCAGCAGCTCGCCACTGCGTTCCCAGTCGAACCCCTTCCGGTTGAGCAGCCCGGCGAACACCGCCCCCGCCTTCCCCGGGTCCCGCTCGGCCAGCCGCTGGATCGGCACCGGCGAGACGGACTCGTCGCGCAGGTAGGCGGACAGCAACTCGCGGTATTCGCTCCGCACGATCAGCCGAGGATCGTCGAACAGCTCCTCCAGCCGGCCGAAGTCCACGTGGTAGCCGAGCCCGCCCACCTCGTCGAAGATCAGGGCCACCGTGTCGGCCGACGTCACGCGCTCGGGCAGCTCCAGCGCCTCCGGCGGAGCCCCGCCCAGCCGGGCCGACTGGTAGGCCAGGTAGGCCCGCATCAGCGCGGCCACGTCCGCACCCAGCAGCACGACCAGGTCGGTGCCGAAATAGCCGACGAAGCACCGCCGCTGCTCCCGCTGCGCCTCGCGGGCCTGGGCCAGCAGCACGGGATTGCGGAACGCCCACGCCGGGTTGTTCAGCGCCACGTGCGCGGCCACGGACACCAGCGTCTCCCGCGCCTCGGCGGGGTGCACCGCCGGAGTGCCGCTGATCAACCAGTCGGCCCCGAGCGGGATCAGCCTGCCCACCAGATGCATGCCGGGCGCGAGCGGCTCGAAGGCGTCCTGCCCGAGGTTGGAGAACGCCCGGTAGACCAGCTCGTCGACGAGGTTGAACAGCAGCACGGCCGCCCCGTCGACCGCCCGCACCTCGAACACGCCCTCGACCACGGTCTTCCAGCTCAGCAACAGCTCGACGTCGGTGCGGTCGAGCCCCGCGCGCTCGGCCACGAAGCGGTCGACGACCGTCTCGCCCGAGGGCAGGCGGTGCTGGTGGGCGAAGAAGTCGACGGGCAGGAAGGCGGCGGCCTCGTCGGCCGGCGGGCCGCCGCCGTAGAAGCGGTCGAGCACCGCGCTCAGCTCGCGCCCGAACCTGCCTGACGTGGCGAAGTGGACCAGCTCTGCCTTCAGCTCCACGGCCCGCGCAAGCTTGCTCATCATCACTCCTCGTGTCCGGAGTGACACTAACCGTCCATGCTTGGCGCGCGAAGCCAGTTCGCCCAACTCGGTATCACCACGCGATCTTCACAATCGCGCCGTGTCGCATTCCCGCACGCCCGCCCATCAGGGCGATCACGAGGTTGAGGACGATGCCCCAGAGCACCAGCCCCTGCCGGCTCCAGTCCCGGCCGAAGTCCTTGGCGACATGGTCGGCCTGCGCGAGGAAGTTGTCGACGTCCCTTCCCGGCGGGGGTGCGGGAGAGCGGTCTACTCCTGCTGCTGGAGCACGGAATGCCGGCGGCTGTAGGCGAAATAGACGACGAGGCCGAGCAGGAACCAGACGCCGAAGCGGAGCCAGGTGAGCGGGTCGAGGAACGTGATCAGCCAGAGGCTGAAGATCACCCCGACGGCCGGCACGACCGGCATTCCCGGCGTACGGAACTCACGGGGCAGGTCGGGGCGGCGGTAGCGGAGCACGATCACGGCCACGCACACCACCACGAAGGCCAGCAGGATCCCGATGTTGGTCAGCTCGGCGGCCTCCCGGATGGGCAGGAATCCGGCGATCACCGCCGAGGCGATGCCCAGGATCCAGGTGACGCGCGTGGGCACCCGGCGTACGGGGTGCAGCTTGGCGAACCAGCGCGGCAACAGCCCGTCGCGGCTCATGGAGAACCAGACCCGGGTGACGCCGAGCATGAAGGTGAACATGACGGTCAGGATGCCGATGATGGCGCCGACCGCGATCACGGACGCCAGCCCCGACAGGCCGACCGAGGCGAACGCCGAGGAGAATCCGCTCTCCGGGTCGATCTCCCGGTAGTTCTGCATGCCGGTGAGCACGAGCGTGGCCAGCACGTAGAGGATCATCGAGATGCCCAGCGAGTAGATGATCGCTCTGGGCATGTGCCGCATGGCGTCCTTGGACTCCTCGGCCGCGGTGCTCATCGCGTCGTAGCCGAAGACGGCGAAGAACACGGTGGCCGCGCCGGTGATGGCCCCGCTGATGCCGAACGGGAAGAACGGGCTGTAGTTGGCCGTGTCGATGAAGAAGAAACCGACCACGATCACCAGGAGCACCACGCCCACCTTGAGGGCGACCACGATCGTCTCGAACCTGGCCGCCGCGCTGATGCCGAGGTTGAGCAGGAAGGCGATCAACAGGCACAGGATCACCGCGAACAGGTCGACCACGTGCCCGTCGCCGGTGCCGGGCGCGCCGAGCATCCAGGAGGGCAGGGTGAAGCCGAGATTCTGGACGAGGAAGCCGAAGTAGCCGGAGATGCCGATGCCCACGACCGCGACGATGGCGGTGTATTCGAGCAGGAGGTCCCAGCCGATGAACCAGCCCACGATCTCGCCGAGAACGGCGTAGCCGTAGGTGTAGGCCGATCCGGCCTTCGGGATCATCCCGGCGAACTCCGCGTACGAGAAGGCCGCCGCCGCGCTGGCCACCCCGGCGATGAGAAACGACACGAGAACGGCAGGCCCGGCCGTCTGGTTGGCGACCGCGCCCGCGAGGGCGAAGATGCCCGCGCCGATGATGCCGCCGACACCGATCGCGGTGAGCTGCCACAGGCCGAGCGAGCGGGACAGCTCACCCTCGTGCTCGCTGGCTATCTGCTCAACCGGTTTGCGGCGGAAGATGCTCCGAGAAGCAGCCACCACGGCCTCCTGACCACCCCGTCGAAATCCAGGCCCTTTCCTTTCCCGCCTGCGCTTTCCCTATGCGGCCCACCCGTACGGCCGGACCGGGACGCGCCACGTCCCGAGGCCGTGCGCGCGGGCGTTCGACACCGGGAGGGAGGCGTACGGCATGATCTTGATCATGGGAGGACGGCCTCATAGCCTCGTTCCACGGTCGACGAATCTCCCGTGAGGAGCAGCCCATGACCAGGACGCGGACCGGGATCTCGTTGGCGGTCGTCACCCTGGCCATCGGGGCGCTGCGGGAATGGCTGGGCGACGTCAGATCCACCGGCCTGATCGCCCTGCTGGAGATCAAGCCGCGGATGAGGGACATCCTGGCCGATCCCGCCCGCGCGGCGGGCGCCTGGAAGGAGATCTCCGCTCCGATCCTCGAACGCCAGGGCTCCCAGCGGATCCTCGTCTACTCGACGGACGCGTGGATCCAGGGCGAGCTCACCAGGCGCCACCCGGCCCTGCTCAAGGGGTCGGCCGCCACGTGGACCGACAGCGCCGCGTGGGACGAGCCGGCCCCCGACTGGCGCCTCAACGTGCCCCGCTGGCAGGAGGTCCTCGACCAGGCCCCGCGGAGCGTGATGACCAACTACACCTGGGACTACCGCCGGTGGCTGGCGGGCAGGTGCGCCTGAGCGGACGCGTGACGACCGGGGCCGGTCGAAATATCCGTGACGTCACCGGGGTTGTACGCGCTACGGCGAGGTGAAACGTCCCCACCGGCTCCTCTTCGTCCACCGATTCGTCCGCCGATTCGTTCCGCCGATTCGTCCACCGCGAAAGGTTCGTTCCCCATGGCTCTCCCACTCTCCATCCTTGACCTGGCGCACATCGGCGAGGGAGAGACGGCCGGCGACAGCCTGAGAGCCAGTGTGACCCTGGCGCAGCGCGCGGAGGAGTGGGGTTACCGGCGGATCTGGTACGCCGAGCACCACAACATGCCCACCATCGCGTCCTCGGCGACCAGCGTCCTCATCGCCCACGTGGCCGCGCACACCACGAAGATCCGCCTCGGAGCGGGCGGCGTCATGCTCCCCAACCACTCCCCGCTGACCATCGCCGAGCAGTTCGGAACCCTCGAGTCCCTCCACCCGGGACGCATCGACCTGGGGCTCGGCCGGGCGCCGGGCAGCGACCAGCAGACCATGCGGGCTCTGCGCCGCGGCCCGACGTCGGCGGACGGCTTCCCGCAGGACGTCCTGGAACTGCAGGGATACCTGACGGGCGAGTCCCGGATCCCGGGTGTCGACGCGACGCCGGGCAAGGGCACCGACGTGCCGCTGTACATCCTCGGCTCCTCCCTGTTCGGGGCCGGTCTCGCCGCCGCTCTCGGGCTGCCGTACGCCTTCGCCTCCCACTTCGCGCCGAACGCTCTGGAGGAGGCCGTCGCGCTGTACCGTCGCGACTTCAAGCCGTCCCGGCAGTTGGATCGGCCGTACGTCATCGCCGGCGTCAACGTCATCGCGGCCGACACCACGGCCGAGGCGCAGGAGCAGTTCCTGGCCACGAAGCGCAACCGGGTCGGGCTGCTGCTCGGCCGGGGCCGGAAGTTCACGCCGGAGGAGGCCGACGGCATCCTGGAGTCCCCGGCGGGGCGGCAGATCCTCCAGATGACCACCTACTCCGCCGTCGGCACCCCGGCCGAGGTGACCGACTACCTCGACCGTTTCGCCGAGCACGCCCAGGCTGACGAACTGATCGCCGTCTCCTCCGCTCCCGACCGGAGAGCCTGGCTGCGCTCCTTCGAACTTCTCGCCGAGGCACGCGGGCTGCCCGCCGCCTGACGCTCGGCGGCCGTGCGGCAACGCCCCTCCGGTTCCGTACGTAACGGGAGAAACCTCCGTTCGGGTAGCTCCCCTACCCGCCGCGGGTGCGGCCGCATGTCGAGATACGGCCGCCTGGTCCGACCTGGTCACGACAGGTGCCTCGCAGGCACGGAACGTGACCGAGGAAGGACCCATCATGCGAATCGCACCTTTGGCCGAGACCGGCCTGCGGGCAGGATGGCGGGAGTGGACCGGGCTGGCCGTACTCATCCTGCCGACCCTGCTGGTGGCCCTGGACATCGGCGTGCTGTTCCTGGCGCTGCCACATCTGAGCTCCGAGCTGGGGGCGAGCGGCGCCCAGCAGCTCTGGATCACCGACGGCTACGGGTTCATGTTCGCCGGGTTCCTGATCACGATGGGCACGCTGGGCGACCGCATCGGGCGGCGCAGGCTGTTGCTGACCGGGGCCGCCGCGTTCACCGCCGCCTCCGTCCTCGCGGCGTACTCCACCAGCGCCGAGATGCTGATCGCCGCCCGGGTCCTGCTCGGCGTGGCGGGGGCCACGCTGTCGCCCTCGACGCTGGCGTTGATCAGCAACATGTTCCGTGACGAGCGCCAGCGGGGCGTCGCCATCTCCTTCTGGGCGACCAGCCAGTTCGGCGGCGCCGCTCTCGGCCCGATCGTCGGCGGGCTGATGCTGGAGCACTTCTGGTGGGGCTCGGTGTTCCTGCTCGGCGTGCCGGTGATGTGCCTACTGCTGGTGGCCGGGCCGCTCCTGCTGCCCGAGTATCGCAACCCGGACGCCGGCCGGCTCGATCTCGCCAGCGTCGCCCTGTCGCTGGCCGCCGTCCTGCCCGTCATCTACGGCATCAAGGAGCTGGCCGTGGGCGGCCCCGGCGGCCCGGCCGCAGGGGCCATCGCGGTGGGGCTCGCCCTGGGCGTGGTGTTCGTCCGCCGGCAGCTCCGGCTGGAGAATCCGCTGCTGAACCTGCCGTTGTTCGCCCTGCCCGCCATCCGGGCGGCGCTGCCCGCCATGCTGATCGCCTCCGGCGCGCTGGCCGGGACCAGCCTGCTGACCACCCAGTACGTGCAGAGCGTGATCAGGCTCTCCCCCGGCGAGGCCGGCCTGTGGCAGGCGCCCACGGGTCTGGGCATCGCGGCGGGCACCCTGCTCGCTCCGCTGGCGCTGCGCCGGCTGAAGCCGGTCACGACCATGGTGGCCGGGCTGGCGTTGTCCGCGGTCGCGCTGCTCCTGGTCGTCCAGGCGGGCGGCGACTCGTTGATCCCCGTGGTGGCGGGCATCGCCGTCGTGGCCTTCGGCGTCGGACCGCTGTTCGTGCTGGGCACCGGCATGGTCGTCGGATCCGCCCCGCCGGAGAAGGCCGGATCGGCGGCGGCGCTGTCGGAGACCAGCAACATGTTCGGCTCCACGCTCGGCCTCGCCGTGCTGGGCAGCATCGGGGCGGCCATCTACCGGCACCGGATGACCGGCGACGACGCCGCCCGGGAGAACGTGGCCGCCGCGACTGCCATGGCCGACCGGCTGCCCGCCGAAAGGGCGGAGGACCTGCTCCAGGCCGCCGGCGTAGCCTTCACCACGGCGATGAACACGGTCGCCGCGATCGGCGCCGTCATCTTCGTCGTGCTCGCCGTCATGCTGCACTTCACCCTGCGCCGGAGGTGAAACCCTCTACGGGGATGTCGAGAGCGTGAGCCGGGCTCCGACTCCCCTGTGACCGCGATCCCCGAGGAGGAACGACCATGAACACCTTGACGGTACCCGGCGCGACCCTGCACTACGAGGTCGGCGGATCCGGCCCCGTGCTGCTGCTGATCTGCGGCGGGGTCTACGACGCCGCCGGGTACGCCGCCCTGGCCAAGCGGCTGTCCGACCGGTACACGGTGGTGAGGTACGACCGGCGCGGCAACTCGCGCAGCCCGCTCGACGGGCCGCCGGAGCACCAGAGCATCGAGGTCCACGGCGACGACGCGCACCGCGTGCTGTCGGCGGTGGGCGTCACGGGAGAGGCGCCCGCCCACGTCTTCGGCAACAGCTCCGGCGGGATGATCGGCCTGGAGCTGGCCACCCGTCACCCCGAGCAGGTGCGCACCCTGGTCGTCCACGAGCCGCCCCTGTTCGAGCTGCTGCCCGACCGCGACCACTGGCGTGCCATCATGCGCGACGTGGACGAGGCGTTCCAGAAGGAGGGCGCCGAAGCCGCGGGCCGGGTCCTCGCCGCCGGCCTCCAGATGAGCGGCGGCGAGCAGGGGGATGACGCCGAGCGCATCCCGGGCGGCGGACCGGGGAGCGAGGCCGGGAGCGAGCCGGATCCGGAGACGATGGCGATGATGGCGCGCCTCGGGAAGAACACGGAGTTCTTCCTCGGCTACGAGGTGCCGCCTTTCTCCACGTACGTCCCCGACCTCGCCACGCTGCGGGCCTCCCAGGTGCGGGTGCTGCCCGCGGTGGGCGGCGCTTCGAAGGGCGAGCCTCCCTACCGGGCCGCCGTCGTCCTGGCCGAGCGGCTGGGCGCCTCGCCCGTCGTCTTCCCCGGCGACCACGGCGGCTTCGGCCTGCACCCGGAGGAGTTCGCCGCCCGGCTCCACGAGGTGCTCTGAGCGATCCGCGCCTCTTGAGCCCGCTCTGGCGCGGGTGTGTCGCTCTCGACGGGTGACGTTCGTCTGAATAGAGAGACCCGTCCCAAGGGACTCGCACCGGGACGGCCCGTACCGAGAGGAGACGCCATGCCGTTCACCTCCGCCGGTCGAACGGGTGGGGCTGGTGGGCCCGGGCCGCTGCCTACGCGTCACCCCGACCGTCTCGTGGAGCTGGAACATGGCCGGCGAGCCCGTCGATGACACCTGGTACGAAGCGCGGCGAGCCGTGCACCGGCCTCCCGGCCCCGACGCTAGTCCTTGAGGTCGCTGGTGACCTTGCTCTTGGGCGGCTGCTTGACCGAGACCTTGGCGCCCCAGCCGGTGTAACGGGTCTCGGTCACGACCGTCTTCTCGTCCCATGCGGGGATGTTCGCGAGGTCGGTGGCCAGCCACGAGGTGGTCAGCCTGCTCGGCAGACCCCTGCGGTCGACCTTGAGGGTGTAGGTGATGGTGGCCTCGGTCGGACGTGTCATCCCCATCGTCCCCCTGAACCAGGGAGAGATGTCGGAGAGCCGGTCGAAGGTGATCTTGCCGTGGTAGGAGGAGCCGCTGCGCTTGCCGTGCTTCACCAGCTCCGCCAGCGTGGCGGGCTCGAGCGGGCTCACCAGCTGGCCGAACCAGCTGCTGACGGTCCCCACGTTGAACATGCTGTAGGTCTTGTACCAGGTCTTGCCCTTCGGGAGGTCCTCGGCCAGGATCCCGCCCGACCGCCAGGCGTCCTTGCCTATCACGATCGTCCGCTCGGGCTTGGTGGTGTGCCCCTCGAACAGCGGCGAGGCGAACGTGCCCCGCACGTCGGAGGCGACGATGCCTTTCCTGCCGAACTGAACCACACCGGTACGGCGTACCAGCGGGTCCTTGTTGATGCTGCCGACGAACGCGCTCGCGTCGGTGAACCGGACTCCGTGCCCGGCCACGAGCTGCGCCTTGAGCGCCGAGACGGGATTCTTGGCGGCGCCCTCCGCGGTCGCCGACCCGGCCTGTGCGGGTAACGGCGCGAGGAGCACGGCCGCGCCGGCCACGAAAGTGATCACGAGTTTCATGAGCGGCAATACTGCCCGAAAATGATCACGGTCGCATGTCGTCATTCCGCGCTCCGCGTGCCGAGGATCGCGGCGGCTCGCCGACGGACACGGCGACGAGGGCACCACAGGCGTGCTCGACCTCCTCACCCACCGAACGGTCAGAGACGTGGCGTAACCGGTTGGGAGATCTCACAAACGCCGGCGTCGATGATTGCCGCGATTGCGGAGAGACGCCCGCCGGTTCCTGCTTCAGGATGTGCGATCAGACAGGGTGTGAACATCCGGTTCACCGTGGCGTCAGGAGCTCGCCGTGGCGTGGAGAAGACCGTCGAGAAGACCGTGGAGAAGACTGCTCGTTCCGCTGACCGCACTCATCCTCGCTCTCCCCTCTCCGGCCGGCGCGGCCACCGGCCGCTCCGCGTCCGGGTCGGCCGCCGCCGGTTATGGCGTCGCCGGCCCCTACCCCACCGCCGTTGAGGTCGGGACGGTGACCACCCTCTACTACCCGCGCGACATCGCGCGGAGTGACCGCCGCCACCCCGTGATCGTGTGGGGCAACGGCACCTTCGCCTTCCCGGTCGTCTACCGCGACCTGCTGCTGCACTGGGCCAGCCACGGCTTCATCGTCGCCGCCGCCAACACCCCGCAGTCCAACCTCGGCATCTCCATGCGGGCCGGCATCGACCTGCTCACCCAGAGGAACTCCGACCCGGGCAGCGTCTTCCACGGCCGCGTCGACCTGGAGCACGTCGGGGCGTCGGGCCATTCGCAGGGCGGGGCGGGCGCCATCACCGTGGGCGCGGACTCGCGCGTGGACACCGTGGTGCCCATCCAGCCCGGGCCGCTGGCCGACGTCGACGGAGTGCGCGGGCCGGTGCTCTTACTGGCCGGTCAGAACGACAGCATCGTGCCGCCCGCGCTGGTGAAGGCGTTCTACAACGACGCCGACCACGTCCCGGCCGTCTACGGCGAGCTGCGCGGGGCCGACCACTTCACCGTGGTGGGCGACCCGGGCCCGTTCGCCGCGCCCACGACCGCGTGGTTCCGCTTCCAGCTCATGGGCGACCAGGCAGCTCGTACCGAGTTCTTCGGCCCGGACTGTGGCATCTGCGTGGACACCCGCACCTGGTCGGACGTCCGCCGCAACGCCCTGGCCGTCCAGTTGCCCGCGTAACCCCCGAAAGGTCAGAACATGGACGTCATCGCACCCACCCGGCAGGGCGAGGTCCGGGGCAGGAGCGAGGAGGGGATCGCGGCGTTCCTCGGCATCCCGTACGCCGCGCCGCCGTTCGGCGCTCACCGCTTCCGCGCCCCCGCTCCGGTCGAACCCTGGGAGGGGGTGCGCGACGCCCTGGAGTACGGCCCGACCGCTCCCAAACGCCCCTACCGGCCGCCCCTCGACCAGCTGATCCCCGATCCGGACATCCCCGGCGACGACTGCCTCAACCTGAACGTCTGGACCCCGTCCGTCGGCGAGGGGCGGCTGCCGGTGCTGGTCTGGATCCACGGCGGTTCCCTGCGCAACGGCTCGGCCGCGCTGCCGCTCTACGACGGCCGGGCCTTCGCGCGTGACGGTGTCGTCCTCGTCTCGATCAACTACCGGCTCGGGGTGGAGGGGTTCGGCGTCTTCCCCGATGCGCCCGACAACCGCGGCCTGCTCGACCAGCTCGCGGCCCTGGCCTGGGTCCAGGAGAACATCACCGCGTTCGGCGGGGACCCGGGCAACGTCACCGTGTGCGGCGAGTCTGCCGGCGCCATCAGCATCGCGGCCCTGATGACCAGCCCCCGGGCGGCCGGCCTGTTCCGCCGTGCCGTGCTGCAAAGCGGCCCACCACACACGGTGCCACGCGACCGGGGCGCGAAAGTCGTGAGGTCGATCGCCAGGGCGCTGCGCGTGCCGGCCACGGCCGAGGCGTTCGCGGCGGTGGACCGCGAATGGCTGCTGGACGCGCAGGCCGCCGTGACCGGCAAGGCCAACCCGATCAGCGGCGGGCCCGGCTTTTACATCGTGACCGACGGCGACGTGGTGCCCGCCGACCCTCCCCTCCCCGAGGCCGACCTGCTCCTGGGCACCAACCGGGAGGAGTACCGGCTGTGGCTCGTGCCGACCGGGGCGGTGGACCGGATCACCAACCTCACCCTGCGGCTGGCGCTGCTCAAGTTCCGGATCGCGGGCCGGGTGGCGCGGCTGTACCGGGCCGCCCGGCCGGGGGCCAAGCCCGGGGAGATCCTCGGCGAGATGGCCACCGACCTGCTGCTGCGCGGGCCGATCAACCGGCTCGCCGACTCCCGGCCGTCCAGGACGTTCGTCTACGAGTTCGCCTGGCGCTCGCCGGCGATGGACCTCGGCGCGTGCCATGCGCTGGAGATCGGTTTCGTCTTCGACAACCTGTGGTCCGGCACGGAGCTGACCGGGCCCGGCGCCCCGCAGCCGCTGGCCGACGCCATGCATCGGGCGTGGGTGGCCTTCGCCACCTCGGGAGACCCCGGATGGCCCGCCTGGGACGCGAGCCGGCCCGTCATGGTCTTCGACGATCCCGGCTCGGGCGTGGTGCTCGCGCCACGGGACGACGAGCTGCGGGAATGGCTCTAGACGAGGTCCCTGGCGACGAGAGCCGCCTGCAGCAACCGCGCCTCCGCGGGGACCGCGAGGTCCAGACCGGTGAGCGCGCTCACCCGGTGCAGCCGGTAGTCCAGCGTGTTGCGATGGATACGCAGGTCCAGCGCGGTCTGGCGTCGGTTCTGCCCGCGGTCGACGAACACCCGCAGGGTCTCCAGCAGGTACGGATGCCCGTCCAGCGAGTCGAGCTTGGCCGCCAGCCGTACCAGCCCGTCACCCGGACGCCCGAGCTGATACTCCAGCAGCACGTCGTCGAGGCGGTAGAGCCCGTGCGGGCGGCGCAGTCGCCGGACGAGCTCCAGCACCCTGCCCGCCTCCTCCGCCGCCGCCGGGATCGTCGCGGGCTCGGCGGCCAGAGCGGCGGCCGCGAGCACGGGGTGTCCCACGTCGTCACCGAGCCTGGCCACCAGGCCCGGCAGGTCCGGCCTGCCCGGTAGCAGCGCGACCCCGGCCGCGTGATCCATCAGCACCGGTGTTCCCGTGTGAGCGTCGAGCGCCGACTGCACCAGCCTGGCCGGCGGGCTCCCCTCGAACGCCACCATCACCACCTCGTACTCTCCTCCCACCAAGACTCCCGCGGCGTCCGCCGCAGTTTCGTACGGCCGGCCGTCCAGCAGGGCCGTCAGCAGGGCCCGGCGTACTCGCTTGTCCTCGCTGCGAACGTCCTCCTGCGCCTGCTGGTGCGCCAGCACGACTGCGGGCATGGCGGAGTGCAGGACGCCGAGCAGGGCCGCGCCCGCGCCGGCCAGTTCCCCGGGCTCGGCCGCCCCGGCCAGCGCCCGCCACCACACCTCGGCGCCGATCAGGTAGGCGGTGATCACCGCCTCCAGCGGCACGCGCTCCTCGGCCCGGCGCGCCGACCACTCGACGAGCCGCGTCAGATCGCCCGGACTCACCGCGCCGTCCTCACGCAGTGCCCGGAGCAGCAGGCCGTACACCGCCGTGACCGAACTGGTGACCTCGCGGTCGAGCGTCTCGCGCGGCAGCTCCCGGTAGAACGGCACCTCCGCCGAGAAGCGCGCGACCACCGCCGCGGTGAGGTCGCCGGTCCGGGCGGCCATCCGGGCGTGCAAATCGGACATCGACGCATCGTCACACCGCCCGGACCTCACCGTCAATCACGTTGCCGACGTCGGTGGCCCAGTCCCTCTGCCGTGCGGGTATGGGCTCAGCTGTATCGAGCGGTTCATACCGGGTCTACTTCGGCCATGGGTGGAACTCGTGTTCTTACGACGCAGACCTATCGCGCCGGCGACGGAACAGGCGCCGTCTCCCGCAAGGCGCGACTGTCCCGGCATTGGCATCGGCGATCCTATTTTCGGCACGTTCCAAAGAGGGCCGCAAGCACATGATCAGGCGCTTCGCAACTCCTGGTAAATGGGCCTTGACGGCCAGATTCGATCATGAAACACTGCGCGCAAGTAGCCCCTAATCCCATTATTGGCCATTCACCAGGGGAAGCTGCATGGCGCATTTATCAAAAGTCCGCGCAATCGACAACTCTCTCATTCAACTCGAAGTCGAAGACGCCGATAAAGGCGTGCTCAACACATGGTGCGGCCACATTCGCTACATCCCGAAATATGGGAGCCGTAACCCGACGGCTGACATGTGGGCCCTCGAACTCGCCCCCACGTCCTCGCTCGGCTCGGGCGTGTTCTCGGTCGGCGGGAAGGAACGTGAACGCTTCTCCCTGGCCGGGGGCGAGGTCGTCGTCTACGACTGCACAAACCCCAAGGACGCCCGATGGGCCGCATGGATCGGCCCGTGGCACATGGCGCACGGGATGTTCTACGCCCCCCTTTGGGAGTCGGCCGACATCGCCGAGGTCTTCAGCAGGGTGGCCTGGACCGACACGCCCGAGGGCATGACCGCCGACCCTGGGCAGCGCTTCGAACTGTCGATGGCCCTCTACACGCAGGCCGTCGCGGGCGTCGGGACCTTGCAGATCCAGTCCAAGCGGGCAGGCGCCGTCCAGATCCCGAAGTGGCGCGGGTACGAGACCCGCGCGGGCGAGATTTGGCGGCTCCAGTCAGAGGCCGACACCCAGGCGCAGCCGCTGCTCATGGTCACCGATTCCGCCGTGGTCACCGTGACCCCCTGGGACGCCCCCCGGGCATCGCAGCCGGGCGTCGCGGTGCGCGCGGCCGGGGTCGCGCCGGAGGAGGCCGCCGCCGACTTCCTGAGCAGGGTCAAGCGCCTCGACTGGACGGCCTGAGTGGAGCCGACGTCGGCCGCGGTGATCGTGCTGGCCATTCTGGTCGCTCTGCTCTTCGCGGCCGGAGCCGGCCTCTATCGCCGGGTACGCGAGCTGGAGCTGGCCACCTACAACGGCGTGGGCCTCCGCTTCGCCGCGGGGCAGAACGAGCAGGCGCGGTCCGTCATCACGACGCCGGGCGGCACGACTCTCGTCGTGAAGATCAACAGGCAGTGCCCGATCTGTGACGATGTCCTGCTCGCCGTCCGCAAGCTGGCTCCCGAACTCCCCGCCGATCACTCCTTCGCCGTGGTCTCCGACGATCCGGGATTCGACAAGAGCCTCCCCGACGAGGTCCGGGTCATCAAGGATCCCGCGATCTGGCGATCGATCACCGTGCCCTACACGCCCGCACTCCTCATCGTCGACACGGATGGGCTGGTGGTATTCACAACCCCGGTCGGATCCGGCGACGCGCTGGTGGACGTCGTCGAACGAACCGTAGTAAGACGAAAGGAAGCACAGCCGTGACCATCGCGGGTCAGAAGAAATCGATATTCGACCAGATCCCGAGTGCTGAAGAGATGCCCGAAGGCGCGCTTCCGTCCCGCGTGGCCACGGTCAAACCGCGCTGGAGCCGCAGGCGGGTGCTGGGCATGGCGTTCGGCACGGTGACCGCGGCCGGGCTCGGCGCCCTGGACCTGCTGCCGGGAGCCCGTCCGCGTAGCGCGGCGGCCGTGGTCTACACGACCTATTGGAGCGACTGCCACGGATACGTCAACGCGAGCACGGTCTGCACGCCCTCCAACGCGTATTACGGTTCCGACAACTGCACCGGCAGCTGGCACCGGGACGACGGCGCCTCGGGCACCTGCTACTCCATCAACTACACCTCGGAGCCCTATACCTGCGGCCAGCGCAACGCCTGGCGCTGGACCGGCGGCACCACCACCAGCACGCGGCGCAAGTGCTCCGACGGCCACTACTACGCCACGCAATGCGGCAGCAGCCCGATCGACCGGTTCTCGATCTGCCGGACCGCGATCTAGGTGCGTGCCACGACGGCCTCCCTCCGCCTGCTGGCGCCGGGCCTGGCGCTGATCGCGGCGGGGGAGGCCGCCGTCCTCGCCGCGCGGGCACTCGGCGCCGGCACGACCGGCTTCACCTGGCTGGTCGCGGCTCTGGTCGCCGGGTTCTCGCTGTCGGGCTCCGTTTGAAGCCTCAACAGCGCCTGGGTGCTGTCCTCGTCGGTCCGGCGGGGTTCTGACATTTCCGGTTTCGTGGTCGGTCTTTTCATCGGGGCAATGGCCACCGCATTCGCCTTCGTCGTGGTCGGCTCGCTCATCCGCACGCCGTTCCCATTGCTCGTGCTGCAGATCCTGGTCGCCCTCGCGGCGGTCGTGCTGCTGCTTCAGGAACTCGGCGTGCTCAAATTCCCGATATTGCAGAACGCACGCCTGGTCCCGCAGTTCGTCACCGGAATTCCATTCTGGGGGTCGGTGCAGTTCGGCATGGAAATGGGCACGGGAATGCGAACCTACTCGCCGACCTCGTTGCCGCACATCATGGCGATTTCCATCGTGTTCCTCGCCTCGTGGCCGGAGGCGCTCATGGCGGGGGCCGGTTTCGCGCTGGGCAGGGCGGTGATGCTCCTGACGTTCACGGCGGCCCGGAGCAAGATGGCCGCCGACACCGCCTTCTATTTCGAACTGCCCAGACTGAGACCGTTGTTCGTGATCCTGGCGATCCCGATGATCGTGCTGCTGGTGATCGCTTGATCATCGTCCGCTACACCCTGGGGATCGTCCTGGTCCTGGCCGTCGCCGGGAAGCTCCGCGCCTTCGGGGCTTTCCGCGACGGCCTGGGGAGCTTCGGCCTCCGGCCGCCGATCGCGCCGGCGGCGGCCGCCGCGATCGTCGCCGTGGAGGCGCTGACCGCCGCCGCGTTGTTCTCCCCCGTGCCCGACCTGGTCGTGGGGGTGGCGGGCACCCTGCTGGGTGTCGCGTTCACCGGCGCGCAGACCTACCTGCTGATCGCGGGCAGGCCGGCCTCCTGCCAGTGTTTCGGCGTCCGCGAGACGGTCTCCGGGTGGACGTGGGTCAGAGCGGTGTTGGTGCTGGTCATGGGCCTGGCGTTGCTCGGTGCGGCCTGAGGGCGTCGCTCTCATGGCGCAGCGCGGGCTCGCGCCTTCACGGCCCCGGCCGTGCACTGTCCAACCGTGCACCGGCCAACCGCTGACTGGCCCCAACCGTGCAGGGTCGCCAACTCTCCGGGCCTCAACCTTTCGCGGGCGGTCAGAGTCTTCCATGGTGAAGCCGTCCAACGGAGGGGCTGGGGCCGGGTGATCGACACCGAGAGTTTCCGCGAGTTCGTGGCCGCGCGCGGCCTGGCCCTGTCCCGGACGGCCTTCCTGCTCACCGGCGACCACGCCCACGCCGAGGACCTGCTGCAGGAGACGCTGGTCAAGGCAGCGGCCGGCTGGCGCAAGATCATGACGGCGGGCGACCCCGAGGCGTACGTGCGCAAGATCATGCTCAACCAGTTGCGCACCTGGCGCCGCCCCAGGCGGCTGACCTTCGTCTCCACCGCCGACCTGCCCGAGTCCCCGGCTCACGAGGACCGGTCCGCGCAGACCGAACTCAAGATCATGCTCCGGCACGCCCTCGCCCTCCTCAGCCCCAGGCAGCGGATCGTGCTCTACCTGAGGTTCTACGAGGACCTCCCGGAGGCGGAGGTCGCCGCGCGGCTGGACTGTTCCGTCGGGACGGTCAAGCGGCACACGCACGACGCGCTCAAGCGCCTGAGAAGAGTGGCGCCACAACTGCTGGAGAGGGTGCACCCGTGAACCTTCGCGACACGTACCACGAACTCGAACAGGAGGCGCGCGACTACGCCGACGCGGACCGCGCGCTGCGCGTCCTGCGCCGTCGCAGGATCGTGCGGACCGCGGCGGGGGCGGCCCTCGCGGCGCTGGTGATCGCCGGCGGAGTCGGCCTCCAGCAGGGCCTGGCCCGTACGCCCGGCGACACCATCGTGGCGGTTCCGGCGACGTCCGGCTCCGCGGAGCCGTCGCCCACCCATCCGGCGCTTCCCGCGAACGGGCCGGTCGGCCAGGGCGCGGCCGTCTACACACCGTGCAGACAAGCCTGTCCCACGCTGCTGGCTCTCGCGGACGGCCGGCAGTACGTGCTCGGCGCGCGCACCGTCAACCCGCCGGGCAACCTCACGCTGTCACCCGATGGGCGCTGGCTCGGCATGCCGACCCCGAGCGGCTACGAGCTCAGAGACCTGCTGGGTGACACGACCCACCGCATCCCCGCCCCCGCGACCGGCGGAACGGACAGCGCCTACAGCCCGTGGGCCTGGTCCGCCGACTCCCGGCGGTTGATCCTCGGATACCACGCCAGCGGGAAGGTCGGCGAATACACCGACGTGGACCTCGCCACCGGCCAGATCACCACCCCGCGCCTGCCCGAAGGCTCCGAGCCCGTGGGCATCCTGCCTTCGGGCGACCTGGTCCTCCTTGACCGGTCACAGTACGGCGAGAGCGCGCGCAGACAGGTGAGGCTGCGTACCGGCGACGCGACCGTGACCCTCCGGGCGACCGGAGACGGGGTGCTGTCCGACGCCGACCACGGCCTGTCGGTCCAGGTCAGCGGCGGCCGCGTCTTCCTGCTGGAATACACCGGGGAGAAGGTCGCGGTCCTGGAGTTCGACCAGCGGGGCGTTCTCGTGTCGCGCACGCCACTGGCGGACGGCCACTACGCCGTAGGCCCCACGTCAGACGGCTATGCCGTCCTCCAGCTTCCTCCCGACCAGCGGACCGGACGCCTGCGGCTGCTGTCAGCCGGCCGCCTCCTTCGCGAGTTCCCGGGCGAGGCCGAGATCGTCATCCCCGGCGGCGCCCGGCACTGACGTACGGCCACGACGGCTTCCTGACCGAAGCCGAGCAGGCCGCGCCCCTGATCAGGGAAGTGCTGGAAAGACGCGCACCGGACGCACCGCGCGGGTCGCCTCGGAACGGCCGAGGTGCTCGGCGACCCCGGCGTCCGGGCTGTCGCGGACCTCACGCGTCACGCCTCCCGGACGCTGACGGCGGCGCGGTGACACCGGGGAGTCTCGATCTCGTCGAGCAGCGCGATCGCGAAGTCCGCGTACGAGATCCGGCTGGCCTGGTCACCGTGCTCGGCGATCCGGTAGCGGCCGGTGCGCGTGCCGTCATGGTCGAAGTCGCCCGCGGGCGCCACGTACGCCCAGTCCAGATCACTGGTCCGAAGCTCGTCGAGGCCCGCGGCGTGGCCGAGGTAGAAGGAGCGGTACTCGTTGGGGTAGCCGGGCTCGTCCATCAGCGGAGCGCCGGACGCCCCCGGCATGATCGACGCCAGGCCGACCATCACCAAGCGGCGCACGCCGGCGTTCTTCAGGCCGGTGGTCAGGGCGCGGGCCGACGTCGTGAAGAAGTCGTGCGGTGGCGCGGACAGGTCCGCGGCGGCGCTGATGGCGGCGTCCTGCCCGGTGGCCGCGTGCTCGACGCTCACCCCGTCCGTGACGTCGCCGGCCACTACCCGCACGTCGGGGCGCTGTGGCGTGCGGGGTCGCGCACCACGGCGGTGACCTGGTGGCCACGCCGACGGGCCTCGGCAACAACCTGCCGTCCGGCCCGCCCGCCCGCGCCGAAGATCGTGATTTTCATGACGAACCGCCTTCCACCAGGGCCGGAGCCCGTACGCCCGGCCGGTTTCCGGACGCTATCGGGGGCCGCGGTTACCAGCGGGATACCGGTTATCGTGAGGAAATGAGGGAACCCCTGCCGGCCGACATGTTCGACGAGCTGTGCCCGTCCTCGCTCAGTCCGATGCGCTTCGGCGACAAGTGGGCGGCGCTCATCATCCGCTGCCTCGAGCACGGACCGCGCCGGTTCTCCGAGCTGCGGGCGCCGCTGAGCCGCGTCACTCCCAAGGTCCTCACCCAGTCGCTGCGGTCCCTCGAACGCGACGGTCTGGTCAAGCGCACCGTCTACGCCGAGGCCACCCCGCACGTCGAGTACGAGCTGACTCCCCTGGGCCGGAGCATGCTCGCGCCGATGGCGGTCGCCTGCGCCTGGGTGGAAGAGCATTGGGACGAACTGCTCGACGCCCGCGAGTCGTATGACAGACCCGCCCGGACCTCGACCGCGCCGGATAACGCGGCAGGTGGACGCCGCACGTGCTCGCCACAGATCGGTCACACCGGCGACGTGCCGGCTTGGCTCGGTGGCTCAGGTGCGCCGGGTGTAGTCCGGCAACCGGCAGGCGATCTCGTCCGGCGAGGGCATGCGGGCGATCTCCTCGGCGATCGCGCGGGCCGCGTCGCGGTGGCCGGAGTGACGGCGGCGCGGCAACAGCCTGTGGGTGTGGTCGGCGATGGCGTCCGCACTCACTTCGCCGGGGAGAAGACGCAGCCCGGCGCCCGCGGAGCTGACGGCATCGGCGTTGGCGAACTGGTCGGCCCCCTGAGGCAGGATCAGTTGCGGGGCGCCCACGGTGAGCGCGCCGAGGGTGGTGCCGCTGCCGCCGTGATGGACGACCACATCGACATGCGGCAACAAGCTCGCCTGCGACACCCAGGGCTGCACGGTGACGTTGTCCGGCACGTCGCCAAGCTGCTCCGGGCCCACCCGGCCGGCGGCCACCACCACCCGGGCGTCCAGCGTCGCCAACCCCTCGATGGCCGCAGTGAGCAGGTCAGCGGTCCCGAACGCGGTGCCGAGCGTCAGATAGATCAGCGGCCTCGAACCATCCTGGCCGACCCACGCGGGCAGTGCGGCCGGCGCGGAAAAGGGGACGGGACGCAGTGCGATCCGGTCTTCGGTGGCGAGGAAGCCCTTGTCCTGCAGGGAGGGCGGGCAGATGTCGAGGTGCGGGCGTCCGGGGGCCTCGGTGTGCCTCGTGGGCAGCTGAAGACCGATTCCCTCCGGGATCATGCGTCCGAAACCGTGCCAGATGCCAGGGATTCCGGCACGGGCCGCGGCGGTCGCCGCCCCTGGCAGCCCCCATTCATGCACGACGAGGTCGGGCCGCAACCGGGCCAGTTCCGGTGCCAGATCCTCGGCGTATATCTCGTAGAACGAGTCCGCCGGACGGAAGGGGCGCAGTCCGTTGGCCGCCAGAGGGGCGGGAACTTCCTCACCGGCGGCGAAATGCACCTCGTGCCCGGCGTTTCGCGCGGCGATCGCGAGCGGGATCAGCGGATAGGTGTGACCGACCGACGCAAGACTGGCGAACAGCACACGCATCCGACGAATCTACGCCTGTCACCCCGGCGCCCGGCGACGCGTTCGCTCACGGCGTTGGCGAGTTGCCCCCTGGCATGGAAACCGCGGGGCCCTTGCCGCGTGCCTATCCGCCTGGACGTGATGGCCTTCCGCTCTCGCCGGCCGGTGCTTGAACAATGTCGCGGCCTGGCGACGACGGGAGTCCGCCAGGTGTGCGATCTGGCTGTCGCGGACTACGGCTTGACGACCCTGCGCGCCGCGGCCACGGTGGACAACGCGGGTTCGCGGGCGGTCCTGGAGCGTATGAGGTTCAGGCCGACGGGAGAGACTCTGCTCGACGGCCGTCCAGGGCTCACCTATGTCCTGCGCCTGACCGGCGGCGACCGCCGATGAGCCCTGGGCGGTGATGATCCACACCCAAGATCATCCTCAACGGCTATCCGATGCTGGGCCGATGGGGCGCAACGCCATCCCGCTCCCACCCGGTCAACACCATCCGCACATCCACCTGCCCTCTTTCCTCATCACGGCACCTCGCTCGGCTGAAGGTCGTCGATCTCGGTTCAGGAGGCCGGAAGCCACAGGTCAGGGCCGAACACCTCGTAGTGGATGTCCTGCGGGGCCACTCCCGCCTCGATGAGCTGGGCCCGTGTGTCCCGCATGAACGGCAGCGGCCCGCACAGGTAGGCGACCGCGCTCGCGGGGATCTCGACCTCGGTCAGGTCCATCCGGCCGGCCTGGCCGCGGTCGCCGTCCTCGTACCAGAAGATCTTCTCGCCGTCGGGCAGCGCGGCGGTCAGCGACTCCATGTCGTCGCGCAGCGCGTGGTCGGGCTCGGACCGGTCGGCGTGCAGCAGCAGCACGCGGCGGGTGCTGCCGGTGTCGGCCAGATGCTGGAGCATCGCGGTGATGGGGGTGCAGCCGATGCCTGCCGAGGCGAGCACCAGCGGCGCCTCGCCGCCGGCGAGCGTCACGTCCCCGAACGGCGCCGACAGGATCAGCTCGTCGCCCTCCTTGACGGTGGCGTGCAGCAGGTTGGACACCTCGCCCTCGGGTGCGCCCTCGCCGCGCACCCGCTTGACGGTGATCCGCCGCAGCCCGTCCGCGCCGTAACCGGACAGCGTGTACTGCCGCAACTGGTGCACTCCGTCGGGCATCCGCACCTGGACGCTGACGTACTGGCCGGGCAGCGCGGGCGGGACCGGCTCGTCGCCGATGGGCGCGAGCACGAGCGACACGACGTCGGCGGTCTCCTCGCGGCGCTCGGCGACCCGCCACGACCGCCAGGTACGACCGTCACACGCGCCCGCGTGGGCGTAGATGCGGGCCTCCATGGCGATCAGCGCGCCGGCCATCAGCCAGTAGACCTCGTCCCAGGCCGCGGCGACCTCCGGCGTGACGGCCTCGCCGAGCACCTCGCCGATGGCGGCGAAGAGGTACTTGTGCACGATCACGTACTGGTCGTCGGTGATGCCGACGGCAGCGTGCTTGTGCGCGATGCGGGCGAGCAGGGCGTCGGGGCGCTCGTGCGGGTTCGCCAGGAGCGCGCCGGCGAACGAGGCGATGGACCCGGCCAGCGCCCTGCGTTGCTCGCCGTTGCGCTGGTTGCCACGGTTGAACAGCCCGTCGAGCAGCTCGGGACGGTCGCCGAACATCGTCTCGTAGAACCTCGCGGTGATCGTGTCGAGCGAGGCACCCACGACGGGGATGGTGGCACGGATGATCGCGGCGCTTTCCGCGGACAGCATGAGAAACCTCCAGATAATTGGTATCTGGAATGCATATTAAGTAGGCGGGGTGCCGGTCCCTCATCCGGGAGGGGCGGTCAGCGCGATCAGCACCGGTCCGGTCGGCTCGGCCACCAGCGCGGCGACCGTGACCGTGTCAAGCGAGGCGTAGAAGGCCTCCTGCGCCTGCCGCAGAGTGCCACGCAGGCGGCAGGCCGCCCGCAACGGGCACGGCAGCAGGGCATCCTCGCATCCCACCACCTCGTGCTCGCCCTCCAGGCGGCGCACGATCGAGCCCACCGTGACGACGCGCCCCTCCGCGGTCAGCTGCAGCCCACCGCCGCGCCCCCGCCTGGCCTCCACCAGCCCCATCTCGCTCAGCCGCGCCACCGCCTTGGCGGCATGCGTGTACGGGACCGCGAGCGCGTCGGCGACCTCCCGCGTGGTCAGCAGCTCGTCGCCACGCACCACGGCCAGGCGCATCACGATCCGCAGCGAGATGTCGGTGAAGGCGGTCAGGCGCATGCCCTAACGGTAGGCGCTCGCGTCACCGTGCTCCTACGGACGCCGCCCACAGGAGATGCCCGACCACGTCCACGGCCGAGCGGTCAGCCCGCAGCATCGCCGGGGACCCGGTCGTCGCCTGCGCGAGTATCGTCCGGTTAAGACACGCTCCATCAACAAAGTCTCCGCGATGCTGAGAAACCAGACGATTTCGGAGGTCAGGTTGGCCCAGGAGGAGATCCGCCGGCACAATGTCGGCACCCTGCTCCGACACGTGCACTTGGGCGGCTCGGTCTCCCGCACGACGCTGGCCGAGCGGATGAGGCTGAACCGCAGCACCATCATGGCGCTGACAGCGGAGCTCACCACGGCGGGCCTGGTCCGCGAGGAGCTTCCCGCGGACACCGGCCGGGCGGGACGGCCGTCGCTGGTGGTCCGTCCTGAGTCCGACCGGGTGTACGTGCTGGCCTTCGACGTCGCCGTGGACCGCCTGGTCGCCGCCCGGGTCGCGCTGGGCGGGATCACGCTGGACCGCAGAGAAGCGGTGCGCCGGCGCGCCGGGGCCGACCTCGACCGCGTGGTCGAGGTGCTCGCCCAGTTCGGTCGCCAACTGCACCAGGCGGCGCCTCCGGCTTCGGTGTGTGTCGGCATCGGCGCGTCATACTGCGGAATGATCCGACCCGGCGACGGCATGGTGCGCTTCGGGCCCGACATGGGCTGGGTGGACCAGGCGTTCGGCGCCGAACTCGGCCGCCGGCTGGAGCTCGGCCTGCCGGTGTCGGTGGGCAACGAGGCACACCTCGGCGCCCTGGCCGAACAGCAGCGCGGAGCGGGCGTCGGCTTCCAGAACCTGATCTATCTACACGGGGACGTCGGCGTAGGCGGCGGCATCATCGTCGGCGGCAAGCTGCTGGACGGCGATAGTGGATACGGTTGCGAGCTGGGGCACATGGTGGTCAACCCGTACAACGGGCGCCCCTGCGGGTGCGGGTCACATGGTTGCCTGGAGGCGGAGGTCGGCGAGCGGGCCCTGCTCGACGCCGCCCGCCGGCCCGCCGAGTTGTTCGGCCGCGACGCCGTGCGGGCCGTGGTGGACGACGCCGACCGCGGCGATCGCATGGCCCAGGATGCGCTGCACCACGTCGGCGACTGGCTCGGCATCGGGGTGGCGAACCTCTGCAACCTCTTCAACCCCGGCATGGTGATCTTCGGTGGCATGCTGCGCGAGATGTATCCGGGCGCGGCGGCCCAGGTGCGCGCCCGCATAGCCACCAACGTGCTGCCCGTCGCCCGGGAGCGAGTACGGCTGCGCACCTCGGCCCTGGGGGACGACGCCACCCTGGTCGGCGCCGCCGAACTCGGCTTCTCCGAACTGCTGGCCGACCCGCTGGGTGTGCTCACCCGCACGGCGCCGTAGCCCGCGGCGGCCGTCTTTTCGGATCAGACCGCGGCGCCCGCTCCCTTCAGGCATAGTCAGTGGCGCCCGTCGGTTCGTTGCTGTAAATCGCTGCTCTCCGAGGTCTCGCATGGCACTGTCCCCACCCGACTTTGATCTCATGTTCCGGTCAGGAACGCGGTATGGCTGGCCGAGCGGTGACGTGCTGGAGATCGAAGTCATGGACGTGGGAACGGTGAACCTGGCCAGCGGTCGGCTGGTCGCGCGGGACAACGACGGGTGGCTCTCAGACTCCCCGCCTGATCAGGAGGCGTTCAGCGAAGAGCTCTCTCCCGGCCGGTACCGCGTGGTGCTGTCGATGGCTGACTTCAACACGCGAGGGGTTCGGCAGAGGGCCGCTGCGGCCAAGGTGGTGATCAAAGACGAGCCGGTCGTCAGCTGGGAGATGGCGCTGCGAAGTGGACAGGACCCCTCAAAGCTGGGAGAGGAGGAGTTCTTCAGGTTCAGTGTCGACAGCGGGCAGGGCTGCTTCCTGGACGTTACGGCTCTGCCGCTGCTACACCGACTGCGAAACGGCTCGCGTACCGAGTTGGAGGCCGCTCGTGAAGATGTGCTGCGCTACGGGTGGGCGGAGATCACCGACTCGAATGCGACGTCAGAGCTGAACGTCATCTTGTTCGACTGCGGTATGGGGGACGGGGTCTATCCCACGTGGATCGGGCGCTCGGCCCGAGGCGAAGCGGTCTGCTTCGTCAGTGACCTGGAGCTCTTGAGTCACAGCCTGGGACCAATCGCGTAGCACCACCAATGCAACGGGCACACCCGCGAATGGCTTCTCTGGTCCTACTCCAGTCGTCGCACCCCGACCCGACGCGGTATCGCCACGTCCCCTCGCTCGGGCTGGTCGGCACGCGAGGGGAACCGCTCGAGCTCATGTGCTCTTGAGGAAGGCGCGCACCTCGTCGGTCTCGGGGACGCCGAGCTCCTCGTAGAGCCGCAGGGCCAAGCGTCCGTGCTCACGCGCGCGGTCGTCCTGTCCGAGGCGCAGGTGGGCCCTGGCCAGGCCGTCGTGTGCACGCGCCTGCTCGGGCCGGTTGTGGGCCGTGCCGGCGAGGGCGAGCGCCGTGGCGTGCTCGTCGATCGCTCGCGCCGGGTCGCCCAGAGACAGGGCCGCCTCGCCCAGCCCGTTGAAGGCCGAGGCTTCGTCGCTGCTGTTGCCCATGGCCCGATAGAGCTCCCTGGCATCGCGATGGCGGGTCATCGCCTCCTCGGCCTTGCCCTGGTGCCGGAGGACCGAGCCGAGGTGGTTGAGCACTCGGGCCTCTCCCAGCGGGTTGCCTTCCTTCCGGTGCAGGGCCAGCGCCAGGTCGAGATGGCGCCGCGCCTCCTCGGGGCGGCCCATCTGGTCGAGGATCATGCCGAGGTCGCCGAGGACGAACCCCTCCCTCGACCAGTCGCCCGCGATCCGGGTGAGGTCGAGCGCCTGCTTGAGGTACTGCTCGGCTTTCGCGCTCTCGCGGCGGCGCCAGGCCACGTTGCCGAGCGCGTTGAGCGCGAGTGACCTCTCATACGTGTCCTCGCAGATCGCGAGCGCCTGTTGTGCGAAGGTCTCGGATCGCTCGTAGTCGCCGAGCCGCCAGTAGGTCCAGGCGAGGTCGGCGAGCGCGCGGCCCTCCACGGCGGGGTCCCCGAGCGCGCGGCTCCTGTGCAGCGTGACGGTGTGCAGGGTCACGGCGTCGTCGTGGTGGGCCCGACGGTCGAGATAGGGGCGCAGGGCCAGGGCGAGGTGACCGACGCATACCTGGGGCCCGTGGGTCACGGTCGCGATGATGTTGGTGCGCTCGGCGTCGAGCCAGCCGATCGCCTCCGCCGTACTGTTGATGGGCGCCACAGGGGTGATCGGGGCCGGCAACCCTGGCCGGTGCTCGATGCTGTGAGGGAAGAGCTGATGGACCGCCGCGCGGGACCGGTGCAGGTAGTGCACCAGCAGGCGCATGAGCGCTCCGTCGTCTTCGGCGATCGAGCGGGCGTGCTCGCGCAACAGGTCGTGCAGGGTGTAGCGGCCCGGCTCGCGCTGCAGGAGCATGTGCGCGTCCAGGAGGCTCTCCAGCAGTTCCTCGGCCTCGAACACGGAGCCGCCGGCGAGGGCCGCCGCGGCGTGCGGCTCGATGTCCCGGCCGGGAGCCAGCCCGAGCAGCCGGAACATCCGCTGCTCCGCCGTACCGAGCTGCTCGTATGAGACCGTGAACGCCGCCGCGACGCTCCGCTCGGACGTCGCGAGCTCGGCGAGCCGCCGCCGCTCGTCGTGCAGGCGGCCGGCCAGGTAGGAGACCGTCCACCGGGGCCGGTGCTGCAGACGCGCCGCGGAGATCCGGATGGCGAGCGGGAGGTAGCCGCACAGCTCCAGCACCTCGCGCACGGCCTCCGGCTCGGCGGCGGCCCGCTCGCCCACGATGCTCTCGAAGAGCGCGACGGCGTCGTGGGCCGGCAGCACCTCCACAGACAGCGCGTGAGCACCGTCCAGGCCGATCAGCCGCCGTCGGCTGGTGATCAGCAGGAGGCTGTCGGAGACGCCGGGGAGCAGCGGACGCACGTGCTCGCCATCGGCCGCGTTGTCGAGGACGGCGATGATGCGGCGCTGCGCCAGCTCGGCCCGCCACAGGGCGCTCCGCTCGGTCACCGTCGCCGGGATGTCGGTCAGGCCGAGCTGCCGTAGCAGCACCTCGAGCGCGGCGGTGGCCGGGAGCGGATCCTGACCGCCGGTGTGCGCCCGCAGATCGATGAAGAGCTGACCGTCCGGGAAGCGGTCGGCTAGGCGGTGGGCGGCATGGACGGCGAGCGTGGTCTTGCCGATGCCGGCCATGCCGTCGATCGTCACGATCGTGTTCTGGTGCTCCGCGACCAGCCGGTCCAGTTCAGGGATACGGCCGGCGAAGTCGGGGATGTCGTAGGGCAGGAAGTTCGACCGGATCCTGCCCTTGGGCCTGAGCGTGGGGGCGTCGGCCAGGACCGCCCGCTCCAGCTCGACGAAGGCGTGGCCGGGATCGAGGCCCTGCTCCTCGGCGAGAGCCGTACGGTATGACCGGGTCGCGGCGAGGGCGTCGGCCTGCCGTCCGGAGCGGTGCAGGGCCAGAACGAGCTGGCCCACGAGCCGTTCCCGCAACGGCTGGGCCGCCACGTGGCCGGCCAGTTCGTCGAGCACCTGACTGTGGCGGCCCGCGTCGAGCTCGGCCTCCATGAGGCGCTCGACCGCGGCCAGCCGCCGCTCCTCCAGCAGCGCGCGGGCGCCCTGCGCGTAGCCGGCGTGCACGTCGGCCAGGGCGTCGCCATTCCACAGCGTCAGCGCGTCCCGGAACCGGCCCGCCGCGACCAGTTCGGCGAAGTCGTGCGCGTCGAGTTGGCCGGGCTCGGGGAGCGCGACGTAGCCGCCCGGACGCGTTTCGAGAATGTGGGCGGCGCCGACGCCGCGGAGCGTCCTGCGGAGGGCGGTGATCGCGGCGTGGATCTGCGACCGCGCGGTGCCGGGCGGGTCGTATCCCCACACGGCGTCGATCAGCTTCTCCATGCTGATCACCCGGCCGGCGTTGAGCAGCAGGTAGGCGAGCACCGCGCGATGCCGCGGAGCGATGCCCGGCACCGCGTCCCCGTCGGCGATCACCTGAACCGGACCCAGGATCGTGAAGCGCATCTCCGCGTATCGCCTTCCCATCGTCGACGCATCGCGAATGTATCAATCCGGACATACATCCTCGTTCTTATCAGCAAGCCGACATGTCAGAGGAATAAGAACGATGCACGCACGGATGAAGAACCCCGCCACGATCATCCCGGCCGCGATGCAGCCGATCCAGGCTCTGATCGGGGCCGCCCGCTCCCAGGGCGTCCCCGAGGAGCTCCTGGAGATGGTGCACCTGCGGGTCAGCCAGATCAACGGCTGCAGCTTCTGCGTGGACGGCGGTCTGAAGAGCCTCAGGAAGCTGGGCGAGAGCGACGAGCGGATCGGCCTGGTGTCCACCTGGCGCGAGGCGCCGTACTACACCGACGCGGAGCGCGCCGCTCTGGAACTGGCCGAGGCCGCCACCCGGCTGGCCGACCGCGCCGACGCGGTATCCGACGAGGTCTGGGACGCGGCTGCCGACCACTTCGACGAGCGGCAGCTCGCCTCGATCCTCCTGATGATCGCCACGACCAACCTGTTCAACCGCCTCAACGCCCCCATCCGGCAGATCGCCGGCACCTGGTGAAGGAGTCCTCCATGTCCGCCGTCCGATCCCACATCTACTCGGTCGATCCCGCCGATCTCGAGGAGTTCCTGGCCCGCCGGGCCTCGCTGATCGGCACCATCCGCGAGACGCATCCGGGGCTGACGATGACCCTGCTGGTCAAGCTGGACGATGGCACGTACAGCGACACCTGGCACTGGGAGAGCGGTGCGCAGCTGGACGCCGCGCTCGCCGCCATCTCCACCTTCCCGGAGGCCCCGCTGTCCATGGCGCTCACCAAGGACGCGAAGGCGCAGAACGGCCAGGTCGTCGACGAACGCTGAGTCCCCGCCAGGGCGGGTGTAACCACCATGAACATCAACTTGACTGACTGGAGTAGCCAGTGACAAAGGACCAGCGGGCAGGCGAGCGCAAGCCCGGTACGCCCGGGGCGTTCTCACGGTGGATGCAGCAGAAAATGAACGCCCGGATGAACCGCAAAATCCGGCACGGCCGCGGCGGCTTCATGGGCATGGACGTGCTGATCCTGAACACGGTGGGCCGCCGAAGCGGGC
>NZ_JBEZFS010000028.1:0-89869 GCF_040649575.1 Nonomuraea sp. NPDC048916 | reverse complement strand
GGGCGCCAGCCGGGTGGCGACCCCGATCCGGTTCCAGGCGTTGATCATGGCGATCGCCACGACCAGCGTCGCGAGCTGCGTCTCGTCGTAGTGCTCGGCCGCCTGCCGCCACACCTCATCGGGTACGGCCTCGCGGTCGGCCAGCCGGGTGGCCTCCTCGGTCAGCGCGAGAGCGGCCCGCTCGGCGGGCGTGTAGTAGGGGGCCTCCCGCCAGGCGGCCACCGACCAGATCCGCTCGTCGCTCTCGTCCGACTTCTTCAGGTCGCGGCTGTGCATGTCGACGCAGAAGCCGCAGCCGTTGATCTGGCTGGCCCGCAGCTTGACCAGGTGGATCGTGCTGTGTGGCACCCCGCTGCGCAGCAGGAAGCCCTCGACGGCGAGGAACGACTGGTACGCCTCGGGGGCCAGCTCGGCCACGTTGATCCGCTGAGACATGAATACCTCCATCGTGTCGTGGTTACGACGACAGGACGGGACAGGATCAGAGAGTGTGACACTTCCGGCGAGATCTCAACGAACCGGCCCGCCCGGAGGTCCAAGCCCGCCTGGGTACGGTATTGATCGACGGAGACCCGCAGCGGCTCGGCGACCACTGGTTGCCGGCGTTTCCCCTGGAGGCCCGGTCCCTGACGGCCCGCACGTGACCCGGTCCGAATATGGCGTCCCCTTGGCGAAAGGACACCAGGGAACGGGGTATCCCCTCGGCGAAGCGACCGCGCAAAGGAGATCATCATGGCCGTCTGCGAGACGTGTGGCAACGACTACGACATGGCCTTCGAAGTGCACGCCCAGGGAGCGGTGCACATCTTCGACTCCTTCCAGTGCGCCATCCAGACCATGGCGCCGATCTGCGAGCACTGCGGCACCCGGGTCATCGGCCACGGCGCCCAGTTCGGCGAGCACTGGTACTGCGGTGCCCACTGCGCCCGCCAGGAGGGCACCGAGGGCATCGTCGACCGCGTCATGGCCGGAACGTCCCGCTAGAGGAGACTCTCCATCGGGTCCGGACGCCGAAGCGGTGGGCACGGAGGGCTTCTCCTGATCGTGCGCAGTGCGCAGACTGTAGGGCGTGGCCGACTTCGATGTGGTTGTCATAGGTTCCGGACCCGGCGGGCAGAAGGCGGCCATCGCCGCGGCGAAGCTCGACAAGCGGGTCGCGGTGGTCGAGAAGAAGCACATGCTCGGTGGTGTGTGCATCAACACCGGGACGATCCCGTCGAAGACGCTGCGGGAGGCGGTCCTCTATCTCACGGGGCTCAACCAGCGAGAGCTATACGGCGCGAGTTACAGAGTGAAGGACGAGATCACTGTCGCGGATCTTGGGATGCGCACCCAGCATGTGATCGGCCGGGAGATCCAGGTGATCCGGAGCCAGTTGGGCCGTAACCATGTGACGGTCCTGCAGGGAACCGGGCGGTTCCTGGATCCGCACACCATCGGGATCATCGGAGACGAGGAGCGGAAGGTCACGGCCGAGAAGATCGTGATCGCCACGGGCACGTCGCCGGCCCGTCCGTCGAGCGTGGAGTTCGACGACAAGACGGTCATCGACTCCGACGCCATCCTGCACCTCGACCAGGTGCCTGAGACTCTCGTTGTCGTCGGAGCCGGGGTCATCGGCATCGAATATGCCTCGATGTTCGCGGCGTTGGGCACCAAGGTCACCGTGGTGGAGCGACGCGAGCGAATGCTGGAGTTCTGCGATCTGGAGATCGTGGAGGCGCTGAAGTACCACCTGCGAGACCTGGCCGTCACCTTTCGGTTCGGCGAGAACGTCGCCGCGGTTGAACGCCGGCCTCGCGGCGCCCTCACTTTCCTGGAAAGTGGCAAGAAGATTCCCGCCGACTGCGTCATGTACTCAGCCGGACGTCAGGGCAAGACAGCCGAGCTCTGCCTGGAAGCCGCCGGGCTCACCGCCGACGATCGAGGCCGGATCGAGGTGGACACGAACTACGCCACGTCTGTCCCGCACATCTACGCCGTCGGCGACGTAATCGGCTTCCCCGCGCTGGCGGCCACTTCGATGGAGCAGGGGCGGCTGGCCGCGCAGCACGCGTGCGGCGAACCGGTCGCGGATATGCACGAGTTACCGCCGATCGGGATCTACACGATCCCCGAGATCAGCTTCGTCGGGAAGTCCGAGGACGAGCTGACCCGTGACAAGGTCCCGTTCGAGGTGGGTGTCTCGCGCTACCGGGAACTGGCCAGAGGGCAGATCATCGGTGACTCGTACGGCATGCTCAAGCTGCTCGTCTCCTCTGAGGACCGCAGGCTGCTCGGCGTCCACGTGTTCGGTACGGGCGCCACCGAACTCGTCCACATCGGGCAGACGGTCATGGGCTGCGGCGGGACGGTCGACTATCTGGTCAACGCCGTGTTCAACTACCCGACGCTCGCGGAGTCCTACAAGGTCGCCGCCCTGGACGCGATGAACAAGATGCGAGTGATCGCCCGGTTGACGGCCGAACTCTAAGCGGGATGCACGAGACCTCGACACCTTCTTCTCGGGAACCGCATACGCGTCTGGTTGGCTGTGGGCATGATCAACAGCGACTCTTTGTCTCGGCCTGACCCGATCGCCTATCTCGACCAGGTGGCCGCGAGCGCGGCAGGCCGGGGCTACAAGCAGCAGGTGCTGAAACTACTTGATCTCCAGCACGGGCAGACCGCGCTCGATATCGGCTGCGGGCCGGGGACCGACTTGGCGGCGATGGCGACCGCCGTCGGGCCGGCCGGTCGGGTCATCGGAGTTGACCGGGATCCGGTGATGATCGCGGAGGCTCGTGCTCGCCTCGCGGGACAGCCCCTGATCGAGATTCGCTCTGGCGATGTCCATGCGCTGCCGCTGGAGGAGGGCAGTGTCGATCGAGCTCGCACCGACCGCGTGCTCCAGCATGTGGCCGATCCGGCGCGGGTGCTGGCGGAGTTTCGCCGGGTGGCTCGTCCCGGAGGGCGGATCGTCATGGCCGAACCCGACTGGGAGGGGCTGTTGATCGACTCCCCTCAGCCGGCCATGAGTCGAGGACTGAGCCGGTTCTTGGTCGCTGAGATGATTCGTAACGCGACCATCGGCCGCGGCCTGGCCCGGCTGTGCATGGAGGCGGGCCTCGTGGTGCGGACCGTGGTGACGGTGGCGCCGGTGTTTCGCGACTTCACGACGGCTGATCACGTATTTGGGCTGCGTCGCAATGTGGCCCGGGCCATCGATGCCGGCTATCTCGAACCCGATGCCGAAAGGTGGATCGAGGACGTCGGCTCTCAGCCGTTCCTGGCCTCGGCCCTGTTGTTCTTGGTGGCGGCTGAGGTTTCCGGGTGACGGCCGGACTTGTTCGGCTACTCATGCTGAGGTGAGTGATCGTCTCCAGCCGGGTCGGCCGGCACGGTGCCGACGCCGGTGATCACGGCGATCCCGTCCGCTGACGGGGCTCAGTCGGCGATGCCGCCGGCGCTGAGGTTGGCGACGGTCGCGGTCATGGCACCGGCGCGGTCAGAGGCGATGAAGGCCGCGGTGTCGGCGACTTCGGCGAGGGTGGGGAGCCGCTTGAGCATCGTGCCCTCTTCGAGGATCGCCCGGAACTGGGCGGGGGTGACACCGGCGCCCGGCGCCATCATGGCGAAGTTCTCCACGATGAGCGGGGTCTCCGGGATCGCGTGGGAACGCAGGCAGACCACCCGGACGCCGGCTGGTCCCAGCTCGGCGGCCAGGGAACGCGAGAACGCCTCAAGGGCGGCCCAGGCCGGTGCCATCCCGCCGACCAGCGCGGCCGCCGTCCGGGCGGGTGTGGCCGTCAGTGTCACGATCACACCCGAGCCCTGGCCGGCCATGTGCCGGGCCGCGGCGGTCGCGGTGATGAAGTGGGAGCCGGTGTAGAAGGCGATGGGGCGGGCGAAGGCTTCGCCGGCCAGCTCCGTCAGTGGTGTGCCCTGGATCCCCCGTTGCGGCAGGCCGACGGCGTTGAAGGACACGTCCAGGCGTCCCGCCCGCCCGATCACGTCCTCCAGGTGCTCGGCCACCGCGTGCTCGTCCAGCGCGTCGACGGCGGCGGCCTCGGCCTGCCCGCCCGCGTCGCCGATCTTCTCGGCGAGCCGCCGCACCTGTGAAAGGTCGCGGCCGGTGAGGAAGAGGCGGGCGCCCTCACGCGCGAATGCCTCGGCGACCGCGCTGCCGACCGCTCCGGCGGCTCCGTAGATGACGGCGTTCTTGTTCTCCAGCAGCATCGTTGCCTCCCAGGCATCAAGACAGGCGACGGCCCGGGCATCCAGCCATGGGCCGCTAGCATGATGCAAGTAACATAGAGGTCCACGCTTGCGTGATGCAAGTGGCCAGTGGGGCGGATGGGAATCCCCGACGCCCGGGGCCGGGGGCGAGGTGAAAGCCGGTGAAGCCCAGGCGACGTGGACGAAATCGTCCGTGGTGACCTCTTCGGTGCTGCGGACCATCTCTCGGAAATACGGAAATATCCCTACGAGAATGTCGGTCCGACTCGCTACCCTCCTGGAGGTCGTCAACGGGAGGGCGCGGAGTGCGGACCAAGGGCGTGGGGCGGTGGCTGCCGGGGTTCCTGCTGCTGGCAGCCGTCTGGGGCAACAGCTTCTTCTTCATCAAGGTCGCCGTGGCCCACCTGCACCCGCTGCAGGTGTCGTTCGGCCGGATGGTCGTCGGGGCGTTCGCCCTGCTCGTCGCCCTGGCGATCGGCCGCAGGGCACTCCCGCGTGACCCCCGCCTGTGGGGTCACTTCCAGGTCGCGTCCGTCGTGCTCACGACCCTCCCGTTCACCCTTTTCGCGTACGGCGAGCAGTACGTGTCCTCGGTGGTCGCCTCCATCTGGAACGCCACCACCCCGCTCTGCACCCTTGCCTTCACCCTGGTCCTTCGCGCCGAGAAGCCGACCCGCGGCCGTGTGGCCGGGCTGGGGCTCGGGTTCGCGGGGGTCATGGTGGTGCTCGGGATCTGGCAGCCGATGGCCGGGGGACAGCTGGAGGGCAGCCTGGCCTGTTTCGGCGCCGCGGTCTGCTACGGAGTGGGCGGCGCGTACATGGGCCGGTTCATCACCGGACGCCGTCCGGAGCCCGCGGTGGTGCTGGCGGCGGGCCAGTTGCTGAGCGGCGCCGTCCAGCTGGGCGTGGTCACGCTCGCGGCGGGCGTCCCGCTGGTGAACACCGCCGCCCCGGCCCCCGTCTGGTGGAGCCTGCTCGCCCTGGGCGGGCTCGGAACCGGTGTCGCCTACCTGCTGCTCTACTGGGTGCAGGCGCAGGCGGGGGTGACGACCACCTCCACGGTGACCTATCTGCTGCCGGTCTTCGCCACCGTCTCGGGCGTGGTCCTGCTGGGTGAGACGCTGAGCTGGAACCAGCCCGTGGGCGCACTGGTCATCATGGTCGCCATCGCGTTGACCCAGGGAACGCTCCGGTTCACCCGCCGCCGCGACGCCGTTCCGGCCGCCTGACCGCTCGGCGGCGCCAGGCGGCCCGAGGGGTCACTCGTCGGTGGGCGTGCGGCGGCCGCGGGCCGGCGGCTTCTTGCGGCCCGCCACCAGCGTGTCGCCCGGCGACGGTGAAGGGGTGGACTCGTCGGGCGGGGCGGAGTCGCCCGAGCGCCGCGGCCGGGGATGCGGAGCCGTGTCCTCCAGCTTGGCCGCCTCGGCGGCTTCGGGTTCGGACGAGCCGGTGGACGCCTTGCCGCCGGACTGCTTGCCCTCAGACTGCTTGCTCCCGGACTGCTTGCTTCCGGACGAGGCGCCCGGCGAGCGCGCCGGCTTCGGAGCGCTCAGGGGCGAGGGCACGTCGGGATCGCGGAGCGAGGCGATGACCTGGTCGGCCTCCGAGTCGGCGGCGAACTCGCTGGCCGCGGCCGACTCCCTGCGCCGGATCACCACCATGTGGTCCACCGACACCCGCCCGGCCCCCACCACGGCGAGCAGCAACGCCGCCGCGCCCAGCAGGATGATCTCGTTCAGGGTGATCGGGTTGAGCGGCGGCGCCACCAGGAACACCGCCAGCGCCTCGGCGAACAGGATCAGCCCCACGACCGACACGGCCAGCCCGGCGATCAGCAGCGCTCCGCCGATCAGCTCGGTCAGCATGGTCACGGTGGCCCAGGCGCCCGGCGCGGGCGCTCCCTGTCGCGTGAACTCTTCTCCGGTGGCCTTCAGGCCGATCTCCAGTTTGTTCCAGCCGTTGGAGAAGAAGATGCCGCCCACGCCTAAGCGGGCGACCAACGCGGCAAGATCACGGACGGCTTGTTTCACGGTTGATGCCTGCCCTAATCGGGACATCACACACCTCAATCACGGCGGAGCAGCATGGCCACGGCGACGGCGGTCAGGCTGAGGAGGACGACGCTCACGACGACGGTCGTGTGCAGGGCGTTGACGAAGGCCCACCGGGCGGCGTCGAGCAGCGCGCCGCCCGCGCTCCCGCCGATCTCGTTCGCCACGTGGGCCGCTCCGGCGAGTGACTGTCTCGCCTGGTCCATGCCGCCGGCGGGCACACCGGGCACGGATGCCAGCGCGGGGGCGTACGCGAGGGTGGTGATGGTGCCGAGCACCGCGACGCCCAGGCCGGCGCCCAGCTCGTAGGCGGTCTCCTCGATGGCGGCCGCTCCGCCCGCGTGGGACTCGGGCGCGGCCGACATGATCGTGTCGGAGGCGGCCAGGAGAGAGACCTGCACGCCGAAGCCGATGCCCACGAAGCAGAGCGCGAGCATCACCGGATGGCCTTCGACGCCCCAGGTCAGCGTCGGGGTCAGGGCGAGCGCGACGAGCCCGAGCCCGCCGCTCATGGTGGCCCGCAGACCGATCCTGGGCAGGACGTGGGCGGCGGCCAGCCCGCCGATCACGGCCGAGACGACCAGCGGCAGCATCCTGAGCGCCGCGCGCACGGGGCTGTCGCCGAGCACGAGCTGGAGATACTGCGCCAGCATCAGCTGCAGCCCCACCAGGGCGAACACGCCCAGCAGCACGCCGATCACACCGGTGCTGAACTCGCGGTCGCGAAACAGGCGGACCTCCAGCAGCGGCGTGGGCAGCCGGATCTGCCGCATGACGAACCACACCAGCAGCGCCACGCCGCTCAGGAAGATCGAGAAGGACGCGCCGAACGGCATCAGGCTGCCCGAACCGGCCTCCTTCAGCCCGAACGCCAGCGCCAGGATGCCGAACACCGACAGCGCGGCGCTCAGCCCGTCCCACGGCCGGTCGTCCCGCCTGCGCGACTCCGGCAGCAGCTTTGCGGCGGCGGGCAGCAGCACGAGCAGGATGGGCACGTTGATCAGGAAGACGGCGCCCCACCAGATGCCCACGAGCAGCCCGCCGACCAGCGGCCCGATCGCGGCTCCGGCGGCGGCAACCGCGCTCCAGACCCCCAAGGCGATGGCCCGCTCGCGCCGGTCGGTGAAGACCTGGCGGATCAGCGAGAGCGTGGCCGGCATGATCATCGCACCGCCGACGCCCAGCAGCGCCCTGGACAGGATCAGGGCCAGCGGCGTGGGGGAGAAGGCGGCGGCGGCCGAGGCCACCCCGAACAGGACGAAGCCCGCCAGCACCATCCGCTTGCGCCCGTAACGGTCGCCGAGGGCGCCGAACATGATCAGCAGCGGCGCCACGAGCAGTGAGTAGACGTCGATGATCCAGAGCAGCTGCACCGCGGACGGCTCCAGCGCCGCGGTCAGCGCGGGCACCGCGATGTGCAGGACCGTGGCGTCGACCGTGATCAGGAGCAGGCTCAGGCAGAGGACCAGGAGGATGGACCAGCGGTTGTCGTGGTGTCGCCGAACCGCGCTTCGTGCGACGGGCGCGGCCTGTGTGACGGTCATGGGCCTCCTCGCAGGCCGATCCGATCACTACGGGCCCGCACGTGCTGGTGGTCACGGCCCGCTTCGGAGCTCGCGGGCGGGCGACCGGCTCTCTCCTCCCGAGCTCCTCCGCTCCGGCCTGCGTGGCAGCTTAAGCCATGCCATGCCCTTGGTATAGCGGTATGGACGCATCCACCGCCCCACCGGCACCTCTCTAGAGAGATACAGCCATATGTCGGCACCTATCCAACCTTCGTTGACCAGCCGATCATGGACAGAGTGGGTACCGGCCCAGGCGATCAGTACCGCCCTGACCACAGTGACGACCACAGGGACGACCACGGTAAAGACAACGGTAAAGACCACGGTGACGACAAAGGCGACGACAGCGCCGGCGGATCCCCGCGCGACCGGTGCCGGGAGGCCGTCACCTGCCTCGACGCCGGACGCCCCGAAGACGCGCTGACCGCGGCCCGCGGGGCGGCCGATCTCGACCCGTTCAGCGAGTGGGCCCACCGCCTGACCAGCCTCGCCTTCGAACGCCTCGGCCGCGACGCCGACGCCCTCCCGCCGGCCCGGGAGGCGGTGCGCCTGGCCCTCGGCTCCTGGTCCGCCCGGGTGCGGCTGGCCTCGGTCCTGCGCCGCCTGCCCGGCCACTGGGACGAGGCCCTCGACGAGGCGGCCCTGGCCCGCCGTTTCGCCCCCGAACAGCCCGGCCCGTACGTCCTCGACGGCGATCTGGCCCTGCTGCGCGCCGAGCACTCCCGTGCCGCGACCGCTTACCGGGCCGCGCTCGACCTCGACCCCGGACATCCCCAGGCGCGGGTCAACCTGGGTCTCACACTGCTGCGCTGGGACCGTCCCCGCGCCCATCACGACCCCGCCTGGCCGGTCGAGCCGCGCGAGACCGGCAGGGCCAGGCGCGCGCTGGAGGTGTGGTCGCGCCAGGCCCGCCTCCTGGTGGCGCTCGCCACGCTCGCGGTCGCGGTGGCCGCCCTCGGCTTCGACCGCGGAGCGGAGGCCCGGCTGGGCGGGTTCGCGGTGCTCGTCCTGCTGGTCCCGCTCACGGTCGGGCAGGCGCGCCGGGTCAGGGTCTGGTCCTACGTGCCTGCCATGCTCGGCCGTGACCCCTGGCTGGGCACCGCCGTGGTGTCGGCGGCGGTGTCGGTGGTCGCGTTCGCCGCCTGGCTCGGCCTGGCGGCGGTGCCGGGCCTTCCGTCGTCGTTCGACCCGGTATGGGCCGGTCTGGCGGCCATCGCGGTGCTGGGCTGGCCGATGCTCGCCGCCCTGCGCGCCCTGGCCGACACCTGGCGCGGCCGCCCGCTCAAGGCCCTGGCCGAGTTCACCCGCGCGGCGGGCGAGCCCGCGACCGTGCGGAACGTGGCGGGTGAGCGCACGGCCAGGCGGAACACCGGGGTGGCGCTCTGGATCGTGCTCGGCCGTACGTGGTCGCTGCTGGTGCCGCTGGTATGCGGCGCGCTGGCCGTGGAGCCGCGGGCCGCGGTGCTCGCCGTGGCGGTGCCGTACCCGCTGGTCGTTTCCTACCGGCGTGCCCGGTACCGGGAGGACAGGTGGCTGGCGACGGCGACGCTCCTGGTCGTGCTCGCGGCGGCGGCCTGCGCGGCGGGCGGGCTGCTGGGATCGGCGTGGGCCTGGCGAGCGGGGCTGAGCGCGCTGGGCGCGGTGGCCGCCGTGTTCGCGCTGCGGGCCGTGCGCGCGTGGTGGCGGGGCGCGCCCGGCCCGTGGCGCGCGTCGCTCATCATGTGCGACCTGCCGGCCGGCGCCGAACCGCCCGTCGCGCTGACTTCCGAGGCACGGCAGGCGTTCGCGTACGCCAGGAACGTCGTCCTGTCGTACGGCGACTCCCTGGGACCCCGGGTGGTGGGCGCGGTGGCGACGGTCGGGCCGTCCGGCGAGCTCAGGCTGATCGCCGGGAGCGAGGCCTGGGAGGCGATCGAGGCCGATCCCCGGGTGGCGGTGTTCGCGGCGGACCCGCTGCAACGACGGTTCTGGGTGGAGGTGCGGGGCATCGCGCTGGCCGACGCCGACCTGCTGCGCGTCACGCCCAAGCAGGTGCTCATGGGCGAGTTCCCTGGGCGGCACCAGCGCCGCTAGCTAGAATCTTGTTCTATGCGAATCCTCCGCACCCCCGGCGAGCGTTTCGCCGTCCTGCCCGACTTCCCCTACGAGCCCCGATACGCCGAGGTGGACGGCCTGCGCATGGCCTACGTGGAGGCCGGGCCACCGGACGGCGAGCCCGTGGTCCTGCTGCACGGCGAGCCCAGCTGGTCGTTCCTGTACCGGCACGTCATGCGGGAGCTCGCGGCGGCGGGGCTGCGCGCCGTCGCGGTCGATCTGGTCGGGTTCGGCCGATCGGACAAGCCGGCCGAGCCGGGCGATCACACCTACGCCCGGCACGTGGAATGGACGCGGGCACTGCTGTTCGACGCCCTGAAACTGACCGGCGTCACCATGGTGGGCCAGGACTGGGGCGGCCTGATCGGGCTCAGGATCGCCGCCGAGCACCCGGAGCGGATCGCCAGGATCGTGGCCGCCAACACGGGCTTGCCGACCGGTGACATTCCCATGCCGGAGGTGTGGCACCGCTTCAGGGACGCGGTGGTCAACGCGCCGTCGCTGGACATCGCCAGATTCGTCCAGTCGGGCTGCAGGACCCAACTGCCGCCAGACGTCCGCGCGGCCTACGACGCGCCGTTCCCCGACGAGTCGTACAAGGCGGCGGCCAAGGCGATGCCCGGACTGGTGCCGACCACTCCGGACGACCCGGCGGCGCCCGCCAACCGTGCGGCGTGGCAGGTTCTCACCACGCTCGACCGCCCCTTCCTCGTGGCCTTCTCCGACGCCGACCCGATCACCGGCGGCATGGCCCCGATCCTGAAGAAGTCGATGGCGGGCGCGGCCGGGCGCGACCACCCCGTGATCGCCGGCGCCGGTCACTTCCTCCAGGAGGACGCGGGCGCCGAACTCGGCCGCCACATAGCCGCATTCGTCACCGTCACCTAGCGTGTCAGGTCCGCCCAATCGTCGGTCCGGTGCGATATAACCGGGGGCGGACCGGGGAGGCGTGATGCGTGAGTCCGACAGGGCCCAGGCCGCGGGGCGGGCCGCGGCCCGGGATCTGTTCGAGCGGGTGCGGCTGCGCTATTTCCGCCTTCCCCCGGCCGTGCGCCGGGTGATGTACATCTCGGCGCTCATCGGCTCGGTAGGGCTGGGCGCTGCCTTCGGCTGGGACCTGGCCCAGACCTTCATCATCACGCTGGTGGCGCTGGCCTTCGTCGCGCTCACGCTCCGCTTCCCGCGGGCCGCCGCGACCGCGCTGGTGGTCGGTGTCTGGGGCGTGGTGGTGATCGGCTCGTCCGGTCTGCTCTTCCCGGCCGACTCGGCGGCCCCGACGCTGCTCCTGCTGCTGGCCGTGCCGGTCGCCGCCGCCGCCCACCTGATCCGGTGGGTGGCGCCCTGGCTGACCGCCCTGCTGGCCCTCCTGCCGGCCGGTCTGCTCGCCGCGGCAGTCTCCCTGGTCTCCGACGCCATCGCGGTCTGGGTGGCCTACGGCGTGGCGGCGGCGGTCCTGCTCTACCGTTTCCTGCTCGCTCGCCGGGCCAAGGCCGAGCTGACCGTCCAGGAGCAGGAGCAGCTCCGCATCCGGGTGCGCGAGGGCAGGCCCGGAGCGCCCTCCGACAGGTCGCCCCAGCCGCCCAGCATCTCGGTCGAGGAGGCGCTCAGCGAGCTGGAGAGCATGATCGGCCTGGCCCCGGTCAAAGAGCAGGTGCGTTCCATAGCGGCGTCCATCGAGGCGTCGCGGCTGCGGGCCGAGGCGGGCTACACGGCGGGCCCGCCCACCCGCCACTTCGTCTTCGTCGGCCCGCCCGGCACCGGCAAGACCAGCGTGGCCCGCACGGTCGCGAAGATCTTCTACGCGTTCGGCCTGCTCGAGACCCCCTACGTGGTGGAGGCGCAGCGGGCCGACCTGGTGGGCGAGTTCCTCGGCGCGACCGCGATCAAGACCAACGAGCTGGTCGACCGGGCGCTGGGCGGGGTGCTGTTCATCGACGAGGCCTACGGCCTGGTCATCTCCTCCGACGGCCAGCCCGACAGGTTCGGGGCCGAGGCCGTGCAGACACTGCTCAAACGAGCCGAGGACGACCGCGAGCGGCTGATCATCATCCTGGCCGGCTACGAGCAGGAGATGACCTCCTTCCTCACCTCCAACCCCGGCCTGGCCAGCAGGTTCGCCACCCGGGTGCGCTTCCCCAGCTACTCGCCCGGCGAGCTGGCCGAGATCACCGCGCTGCTCCAGCGGCAGCGGGGCGACACGATGTCGGCCGAGACCAAGACGGCGCTGCTCGGCCTGTTCGAGGACGTGCAGCGGCGCGGGCTGGTCGACGAGCTGGGCAACGCCAGGTTCGTGCGCAGCCTGGTCGAGGCCGCCGCGCAGGCCCGCGACGTGCGGGTGGTGGGCGCCGGCGGCTCGCCGACCACCCAGGATCTGGTGACCACCGCCACACCCGACGTGACCAAGGCGTTCAACGAGCTCACCGCGCGCTTCCGCGGCTACGAGGCCACGCCCACGCTGGAGGAGGCGCTGGCCGACCTCGACCGGATGGCCGGCCTGGCGCCGGTCAAGCGGCAGGTGCACGCCATCGCCGCGCAGCTGCAGGTGGCCCGGATGCGGCAGGAGCGCGGGCTGCCCACGCCGCCGCAGATGCGTCACTTCGTGTTCGCCGGCCCGCCCGGCACCGGCAAGACCACCGTGGCCAGGGTCCTCGGCCGGGTCTTCGCCGCGCTCGGCCTGCTGGCCAGGCCCGACGTGGTCGAGGCGCAGCGGGCCGACCTGGTCGGCCAGCACCTGGGCGCGACCGCGATCAAGACCAACGAGCTGGTCGACCGGGCGCTGGGCGGGGTGCTGTTCATCGACGAGGCCTACAGCCTGACCAACCCCGGCTACTCCGGCGGCGACGCCTTCGGCGCCGAGGCCGTGCAGACGCTGCTCAAACGGGCCGAGGACGACCGCGATCGGCTCGTCATCGTGCTGGCCGGCTACCAACGCGAGATGGACGCGTTCCTGTCCACCAACCCCGGGCTGGCCAGCCGGTTCAACCAGCGGGTCGCCTTCCCCAGCTACTCGCCGACCGAGCTGTCGGAGATCGCCGTGCTGCTCGCCGACAAGTCGGGCGACCGCTTCGACGACGACGCGCTGCGCGACCTGGACGAGGTGTTCGCCTGGGTGTGCGACGAGCGGCTGATCGACGGGCTGGGCAACGGCCGGTTCGCCCGGTCGCTGTTCGAGCGCGCGGCCATGCGCCGCGACGTGCGGCTGGCGGCGCTGGCCGGCAAAGGCGGCTCCACCACCTCGGCCGAGCTGACCACGATCACCAGTGACGACGTCCGCACCGCGATCGACGAACTTTCCGGGCGCTGACCCGACGCTTCCGTGCGCCGTCCCCGTGGCATGGTGTAGCAATATGACTACGCACCGTGCGCGGGAAGGGGGGCGATGGCCGGGTTCCTGGCCCGCAGGCTGCTCAACTACCTGGTGCTCGTCGCCGTCGCCGCCAGCCTCGCCTACATGCTGGCGGCCAGCGCCCTCGACCCGCGCTCCAACTACGCCGACCGCACCCCCAAGCCGCCGCCTGCCGTGGTCGACGCCCAGCTCACCGCGCTCAACCTCAACGACCGCACCCCGCTGATCCAGCGCTACGCCACCTGGGCGACCGGGGTGCTGCACGGCGACTTCGGCAAGAGTGTGACGGGGTCGCCGGTCAACAGCGACCTCGGCCGCCGGGCCGGCGTCACGGCCCGGCTGGTCCTGCTCGGGCTGGCCTTCGGCAGCCTCGCCGGGGTGCTCCTGGGCGCCTACGCCGCGGTCAGGCAGTACGGGTGGTTCGACCGGTTGTCGACGGGAGGGTCCTTCGTGGTGCTCGCGGTGCCCGTCGTCGTGCTGGCCAACACGCTGATCCTGCTCGGCACCTGGGCCAACGAGAACGTCTTCGGCCGGCAGGTGTTCCTCGTCAGCGGCGAATACAGCGCCGGCCTCGACACCGGGTTCTGGGGGAGCCTGCTCGACCGGATCCAGCACCTCATCCTGCCCACGGTCTCGCTGTCGCTCGGGCTGATCGCGGTCTTCAGCCGCTACCAGCGCAACATGATGCTCGACGTGCTCGGCGCCGACTACGTCCGCACCGCCATGGCCAAGGGGCTGAGCAGGCGCCAGGCGCTCATCAGGCACGCGCTGCGCACCGCGCTGATCCCCGTCGCGACCTACTTCGCGTTCACCTTCGGCACCCTGCTGACCGGGGCGACCTTCACCGAGAAGATCTTCGGCTGGCACGGCCTGGGCGAGCAGCTGATCAACTCCATCTTCACCAACGACGTCAACACCGTGGCCGCCATCTCCTTCATCGCCGCGATCGCCGTGCTCTGCGCGTCCCTGGCCGCGGACCTTCTGCACGCGGCCCTCGACCCGCGGGTGAGGGCGGGATGACCCTTTCCGAGGAGGAGCTGGGCGAGGACCTGACCGGGACTCGCGAGCTCCGGGCACCGTCGCGGGGCAGGATCGTCGCCAGGAGGTTCTTCGGATCCCGGCAGGGGCGGATCGGTTTCGCCGTGCTCGTCCTGATGTTCCTGCTCGCGTTCGCCGGGCCGATGCTCAGCCCGTGGTCCTACACCGACAAGGACTTCACCGCGTTCCTGCAGCCGCCGTCGGCCGCCCACTGGTTCGGCACGCTGCAGACGGGGGCCGACGTCTACGCGGTCACGCTGCGCGGCATGCAGAAGTCGCTCGTCGTCGGCCTGCTCGCCGCCCTGGTGTCCACCGCGCTGGCCGCCGTGGCGGGCGCGTTCGCCGGCTACTTCCCGGGCTGGACCGACCGGGCGGTGTCCTGGGTCACCGACCTGCTGCTCGTGCTGCCCGCGTTCCTCATCCTGGCGATCATGTCGCCGCTGTTCGGGGCCGGGAAGTGGGTGCTGTTCGTGCTCATGCTGGCGCTGTTCCTCTGGATGGTCACCTCCAAGATCGTCAGAGGGATGACGATCTCGCTGAAGCGGCGCGAGTTCATCCAGGCGGCCCGGTTCATGGGCGTGCCGCCGATCACGATCATCTTCCGGCACGTGATCCCCAACCTGTCGTCGCTGCTGATCGTCGACGCCACCCTGAACGTCAGCGCCGCCATCCTCACCGAGACCTCGCTGTCCTACTTCGGCTTCGGCATCCAGCCGCCCGACGTCTCCTTCGGCACGCTCATCGCCGACGGCTCCCGCACCGCCGTCTACGCGCCGTGGACGTTCTGGTTCGTCGCCGGGCTGCTGGTGATCACCGTGCTGGCGGTCAACCTCATCGGCGACTCCCTGCGTGACGCCTTCGACCCCACCTCCGCGAGGGCGCGATGATCCCGGTCCTCGAGGTCGCCGGCCTCAGCGTCTCCTTCGGCCGGGTGCCCGCCGTTCGGGGGGTGAGTTTCGACGTATGCCGAGGCGAGGTGCTCGGCATCGTCGGCGAGTCCGGCTCCGGCAAGTCCGTCACCTCGGCCGCCGTCATGGGCCTGCTGCCGCCCGGCGCCACGGTCACCGGCTCGGTGCGGCTGCACGGCAAGGAGCTGATCGGAGCCCGTGAGCGGGAGCTGACCGCCCTGCGCGGCAAGGCCATGTCCATGGTCTTCCAGGATCCGCTCTCCGCGCTGACCCCCGTCTACCGGGTGGGCGAGCAGGTCGCCGAGGCCGTCCGGGTCCACCAGCGGGTCTCCCGAGAGCAGGCCATGGTCAGGGCCGTCGACCTGCTCGACCTGGTCGGCATCCCCAACGCCGGGCAGCGGGCGCTGGCCTTCCCGCACGAGTTCTCCGGCGGCATGCGGCAGCGCGTGATGATCGCGATGGCCATCGCCAACGATCCCGATGTGATCATCTGCGACGAGCCCACGACCGCGCTCGACGTCACCATCCAGGCGCAGGTGCTGGAGGTGCTGAAGAAGGCCCAGCGGGAGACGGGCGCCGCGATCGTCATGATCACGCACGATCTCGGAGTGGTGGCCGGCTTCGCCGACCGGGTGCTCGTCATGTACGCCGGCCGGGTGGTCGAGGCGGGTGCCGTGGACGACATCTACTACCGGATGCGGATGCCCTACACCGTGGGGCTGCTCGGCTCGATCCCGCGCGTCGACCGGGGCGGGCGGCGGCCGCTGGTGCCGATCGAGGGCACCCCGCCGTCCCCCGCGGAGCTGCCGCCCGGGTGCCCGTTCGCGCCGCGCTGCCCGATGCGGGTCGAGGCCTGCGACGACGGTGAGCCGCCGCTGTTCGACGTGGCCGTGGGCCATCGGGCGGCGTGCATCCGGTGGGAGGAGGTCCGGCCGCGCACGCGCGACGGGCACGTGCCGCCGCCCGCCCCGAGGCCACCGCGAGGAGAGCCGGTGCTGCGGGTCGACGGCCTGGTCAAGGAATACCCCCTGATGCGGGGCGCGGTGTTCAAGCACCGCGTCGGCACGGTCCACGCGGTGGCCGGGATCAGCTTCGACATCAGCGAGGGCGAGACGCTCGGGCTGGTCGGCGAGTCGGGCTGCGGCAAGACCACGACCCTGCTGGAGATCCTGGAGCTGGCCAGGCCGCAGCGGGGCCGCATCGTCGTGCTCGGGCACGACACCGCCCATCTCGGCGCGGCCGAGCGGATGGCGATCAGGCGCGACATGCAGGTCGTCTTCCAGGACCCACTGGCCTCGCTCGACCCGCGCATGACCGTCTACGACCTGCTGGCCGAGCCGCTGCGCACACACGCGAAGGGCGACCCCGGCCGGCGGATCGGCGAGCTGCTCGCCCTGGTCGGGCTCGACCCCTCACACGCCGCCCGCTACCCGCAGGACTTCTCGGGCGGCCAGCGGCAGCGCATCGGCATCGCCCGTGCGCTCGCCCTGGAGCCCCGGCTGCTGGTGCTCGACGAGCCGGTCTCGGCGCTCGACGTGTCGATCCAGGCCGGGGTGATCAACCTGCTCGGCTCGCTGCGGGCCCGGCTCGGCCTTTCCTATCTGTTCGTGGCGCACGACCTGGCCGTGGTCCGCCACATCGCCGACCGGGTGGCCGTCATGTACCTCGGCAGGATCGCCGAGATCGGCGACGTCGACGCGGTCTACGACGCCCCGGCACACCCCTACACGCAGGCGCTGTTGTCGGCGATCCCGCTGCCCGACCCCGTCCGCGAGCGCTCACGCAGGCGGATCCTGCTCGAAGGCGATCTCCCCAGCCCGGCCGATCCGCCGTCGGGCTGCCGGTTCCGCACCCGGTGCCCGAAGTTCCGGGCAGAGCTGACCGGCGACCAGCGGACACTGTGCGTCGACGTCGAGCCCGAGGTGCGACGGCTCGGCGAGGACCAGGGTGCCGCCTGCCACTACGCCGAGAAGCTCGAAGTCGTCTAGACCAGGAGGAATCCCTTTGATGAAAGCATCACGTCTGGCCGTCGCCATGGCCTTCGCGGGCTCGCTGTCGCTGGCGGGCTGCGGAGGTGGCACGGGCGGCTCGGGCGGGCCGGTCGGCGGGGGTGACGCGCGCGCCCTCAAGGCCTACGACATCAACCCGCAGCCGCGCGACCGGGTCAAGGAGGGCGGCACCCTGCGCTGGGGCATCAACGAGTTCCCCGCGCAGTGGAACCGCAACCACGTCGACGGCAACCTCGCGGTGGCCGCGATGATCAGCAACGCGCTGCTGCCCGCGCCGTTCGTCTCCAACGAGAAGGCGGAGATCACCCCCAACCGTGACTACCTGCTCAAGGCCGAGGTCACCGACAGGGAGCCGAAGCAGGTCGTCACCTACACCCTCAACCCCAAGGCCAAATGGTCCGACGGCAAGCCCATCACCTGGGCCGACTACCAGGCGCAGTGGCAGGCGCTCAACGGCCGCGACTCCGCCTTCCACATCGTCTCCTCGACCGGCTACCAGGACATCGAGCGGGTCGAGCGGGGCAAGGACGACTACACGGTGATCGTCACCTTCACCCGGCCGTTCGGCGACTGGCAGTCGCTGTTCGGGCCGCTGCTGCCGGCCGCCACCAACAAGACACCCGAGGCGTTCAACGAGTCCTGGCTGAACAAGATCCCCGTGACGGCCGGGCCGTTCACCTTCAAGGGCTTCGACCAGACGGCCAAGACCATCACGCTGGTCCGCGACGGCAAGTGGTGGGGCGACCGGGCCAAGCTCGACCAGATCATCTACCGTGCCTCGGAGCAGGACTCCCTGATGGGCGCGTTCGGCAACGGCGAGCTCGACATCACCGACGTCGGCCCGTCCGCACCCGACTACGCCCGCGCCAGGTCCACCCAGGGAGCCCAGGTACGCCAGGCGGCCGGCCCCGATTTCCGCCACTTCACCTTCAACGGCTCCAGCGAGCCGCTCAGGGACGTACGCGTCCGCCAGGCGATCCAGCTCGGCATCAACCGTGAGGCCATCGCCCAGTCCGACCTCCAGGGCCTCGACTGGCCGATCACCCCGCTGAACAACCACTTCTTCATGAACACCCAGGAGGGCTACCAGGACAACGCCGGCGACCTCGGCGCCTACAACCCCGAGCGGGCCAAGCGGATGCTGGACGAGGCGGGCTGGAAGCTCGACGGCCAGGTGCGGCGCAAGAACGGCAAACCCCTCGAACTCCGGTTCGTGGTGCCGTCGGGCGTGCAGACCAGCAAGTCGGAGGGCGAGCTGGCCCAGAGCATGCTCGGCCAGATCGGGGTCAAGCTGTCGATCCAGGCGGTGCCGAGCGACGACTTCTTCACCAAGTACGTGATCCCCGGCAACTTCGACATCACGCCCTTCGCGTACATCGGGACGCCCTTCCCGGTGTCGAGCAGCTACGGCGCCTATGCGAACTCGTCCGACGGCAAGACCTGGAACGCCAACTTTGGCCGCACCGGCTCCGAGGCCATCGACCGGACGATGAACCAGGCGAGCCAGAACCTCGACCCCGCACAGGCGCGGGCCGACGCCAACGTGGCCGACAAGCTCATCTGGCAGGAGGTCAACGTGCTGCCCCTCTACCAGCGGCCGCAGTTCGTGGCGGTCAAGACGACGCTGGCCAACGTGGGCGCGCGCGGCTTCTACGACCTGCGCTACCAGGACATCGGGTTCACCGGCTGACACCCGGGTTGCCGGTGGGCCGGGTAGAAGTGACGGCGGGGGAGTTCTGCGAGACTTGCCCCATGTCACGGCCCTTCGCGCAGGTCGACGTCTTCACCGCCACGCCCTACTTCGGCAACCCCCTCGCCGTCGTCCTCGACGGAGACGGCCTGAGCACCGAGCAGATGCAACGGTTCGCCCACTGGACCAACCTGTCGGAGACCACCTTCGTGCTGCCGCCTACCGAGCCGGACGCCGACTACCGGGTCCGGATCTTCACCGGCTCGTCCGAGCTGCCGTTCGCCGGTCACCCCACCCTCGGCACCTGCCACGCCTGGCTCGAGGCCGGCGGCATCCCCAAGGACGACGCCGCGATCGTGCAGGAGTGCGGCGCGGGGCTGGTGCGGGTGCGCAGGACCGACGGCGGGCTCGCGTTCGCCGCGCCACCGCTGCGACGGTCCGGGCCGGTGGCCGAGCCGCTGGTCAAGCACATCGCCGAGCTGCTGGGCATCGGTCGCGACGAGATCGCCGACGCCGAATGGGCCGACAACGGTCCCGGCTGGGTGGCGGTGCTGCTCCGTGACGCCGCCGCGGTGCTCGCCCTGCGACCCGGGCGCGTCGATCTCGACCTCGGCGTGGTGGGTCCCTACCCGCCCGGATCGCCGCTCGACTTCGAGCTGCGGGCGTTCTGCCCGTCCGAGGGCGGCACGGTCGAGGATCCGGTGACCGGCAGCCTCAACGCCTCCGTCGCCCAGTGGCTGCTGCGCACCGGCCGGGCCACCGCCCCCTACCTGGCCGGCCAGGGCACCGCGCTCGGCCGGGCGGGCCGGGTGCACGTCTCCGCCGAGGGTCAGACCGTGTGGGTGGGCGGCTCCACCGTCACGTGCGTCAGCGGGCGGGTCGAGCTGTGAAACGCACCTCGTCGCCCGGGCACAGCTGGGCGGCGATCGCCAGGTCGGCCGTCACGACCACGCCGATGACGGGATAGCCGCCCGTCGGCGGATGATCGGCCAAGAACACGATCGGCTGCCCGCTCGGCGGCACCTGAACGGCCCCGATGACCATGCCCTCGCTGGGCAGCTCACCCTCCCTGGACCGCGCCAGCTCCCGGCCGCGCAGCCGTACCCCCACGCGGTTGCTGTCCTGGCTCACCTCGTACGGCTCCGCGCACAGCTCGGCGAGCGCGCCCGGGACGAACCAGTCGTCGCGCGGCCCGGGCAGCAGCCGCAGCACCGCGGGCCCGGGAGCGCGCGGCGGGGCCAGATCCACGGAGATCGGCGCCGGCGCGTCGACGGCCCCCACGGGCAGGACGGTTCCGGCACGCAGCGGCTCGGGCCCGAGCCCCGACAGCGAGTCGGTGGAGCGGCTGCCGAGCACCGGCTCGACCGCGATCCCGCCGCGCACGGCCAGATAGGTCCGCAGCCCCCGGGATGGCGCGCCGAACCGCACCTCGCCGCCCGCCGGAACCCAGAACGGGGCGTACATGCCGGACGCGCCGGCGAGGGGCTCCAGCGGGCAGGGCGCGCCCGTGACGGCGACCCACGCGCCCGAGCGGAACACCAGCCGGGCCCCGCCGTAGGTCAGCTCGATCCCGGCGGCCCCCTCGGGGTTGCCGACCAGGCGGTTGGCCAGCCGGAGGCTGCCGGCGTCGGCCGCGCCCGAACCGGGCACCCCCAGGTGGGCGTAGCCGTGGCGGCCCAGGTCCTGGACGGTCGCGTAGGGGCCGGGCGCGAGCACCTCGATCATGCGCGCTCGAATCGTACGCGTGTCCCCGGCCGGAACAGCGACGGCGGGTCGGAGCCGACGTCCCACACCCGCACGCGGGTGCGGCCCAGCAACCGCCACCCGCCGGGCGAGGCGGTGGGGTAGACGGCGGAGTAGGGCCCGGCGATGGCCACGGACCCGGCGGGCACCAAGGTGCGCGGCGTGTCGAGCCGCGGCAGGTGGAGCGCCGGGTCCAGCCCGGTCAGATAGGCGAACCCCGGGGCGAATCCGAGCCACCCGACCACCAGCTCCGGTCCGGTGTGCCGGGTGATCACCTCCTCCACGGAGAGGCCCGCCAGCCCGGCCACGGAATCGAGATCCGCGCCGTCATAGACGACGGGAATCGTCACCACGCCCTCCGGCGCCCCCTGGGAGGGCGCGCCCGGCGCCTGCTCGCGCGCCTCGGCGAGCAGCTCGCCCAGCCGGGCCCGCAGCCGGTGCTGGTCCGCTCCGGGGGCCACGACCAGCACGGTCTCCGGCCCGGGCACGATCTCCACCACCCCTTCGGGACCGCGGGCGCGCAGCACGGCGTCGAGCCGGTGAGACACCTCCAGCGCCCCCGTCTCCACGAGCAGCGCGTGCTCCCCCGCCGTCCGGATCACGCCCCCACCCCGCGTCCCCTCCCCGCCGCCGGCATGACGGTCACGCGAACGCCTGCAGGACCACGCCGGCCCCCAGCAGCCCGTCTCGTACGGCCTGCGCCAGCCGCACGGCGCCGGGCGTGTCGCCGTGGACGCAGATGGAGCGGGCCGAGACCGCCACCGGGGTGCCGTCGACCGAGGTCACCGAACCCTCCACGGCCATCCGCACCGCACGGGCCGCCACCGTGGACGGGTCGTGAATGAGCGCCCAGGGCTCCCGGCGTGACACCAGGGCTCCGGCGGAGGTGTAGGCGCGGTCGGCGAACGCCTCCGTGATCGTGGGCACGCCCTCGGCCGCCGCGACCCGGTGCACGACCGACCCGGGCAGCGTGAGCACCGGCAGCGACGGGTCGTAGTCGGCCACCGCGTCGACGAGCGCCGCCGCCTGCTCCTCGTCGCGGCAGACGCGGTTGTAGAGGGCGCCGTGCGGCTTGACGTAGGAGACCCGCCCGCCCATCGCCCGGGCGATGCCGTCGACGGCGGCCAGTTGGTAGAGCACCTCGGCGCAGAGCTCCTCCGGCTCCAGATCCATCTCCCGGCGCCCGAAGTGGGCCAGGTCGCGGTAGGACACCTGGGCTCCGATCGACACGCCGCGGTCGACGGCCGCCGCGCAGGCGCGCCTGATGGTCACCGGGTCGCCGGCGTGGAAGCCGCAGGCGATGTTCGCGCTCGTGACGATGTCGAGCAGCGCGAGGTCGTCGCCGAGCTTCCAGATGCCGAAGCCCTCGCCCAGGTCGGCGTTGAGGTCAATCACCATGAACCCATCGTGACTCCTCCGCTCCACGAAGGAGCGGCTTCTCGTTTTCCCGGCCGTGGTGGCCGGGAAATCACTGCCTCGGCGCGACGAAGAGCGTCTGGGTCGCGGTGCCGACCTCGCCGCTCTCGTCGTACAGGGTGGAGCGGGTCAGACCGCGGCCCGCCGGTCCGATGACGGTGGAGGCGTCCATGCAGATCCACTCGCCGGCCGGCGCGCGGAACAGGGAGATCGTCAGGTCGACGTTCACGAACAGATGGGTCTGGAAGTCGAGCGCGTGGCTGATGCCGTTGCCGCTGTCGGCGAACAACGCCAGCCGCTCCAGCGGGGTGATCTCCTCGCCCTCGACCAGCGGCATCGCGATCCTGCCCCACACCATGGCAGGGCCGGTGACCATCGGCCCGCCGGTGACGAAACGCCAGTCCAGCGCCCTGCCGTAGCCGAAGCCCGAGCCCAGCCACGAGCTCCGGTCGGCCTCGGACGGCGGCGGGACGGGCGCGGGCGGTCCGACGGCCGGCGTCGCGGGCGTGCCGGACTCCCTGATGCGCCAGGCGGTGGCGCGGCAGTGCTCGCGGCCGCCCGACCAGACGCTCGCCGCCAGGCACTGGACGCGCTTGCCATCGCGGATCACGTCGGTCCGCAGCTCCAGCTCGCCCACCGGCACCGGGCCGAAGACGTCCACGGCCAGGCGTGACAGCTCCAGGCCGGGCCGCGGGGCGGTCTGGGCGAGCTCGTGGGCGATCAGGGCGGTGACGGGACCCATGTGCTGCGTGGCGGGATCCCACGGACCCTGGGTGTGCTCCGACGCGAGGTAGCGGCCGGTGGCCAGCCGGGTGTACATCGACATAGAACGAAATTCTATGGTGGGCCGCGTCCTCCGGTCCGCCGCGGATGACGGGGCCCGTGCCTAGATCTCGTCGGGGATGTCGGCGATGTCGTCCAGGGCGGCGGCGAGCTCGTCCGGGTCGCCGCCGATGCGCTCGGCGATCTCGATCAGCACGTGCAGCACGTCGTGACGGTCGTGGCCCAGGTCGAGCAGGCGCTGCGCCGCCTCCCACAGCTGCGGCGGGTCGCCCACCCACAACCGGCCGGCGATCTCCTCGTGCCAGGCCAGGTGCTCCTCGTCGACGGCGCCGACGTGGTCGATCTCCAGCAGGGTGCGCCGGTCGGCGTCGTCGGCCGGGTTGAGCCGGTCGAGGTCGACGCCGTTGTGCACGCCCTGCAGGAACGGGAACGCGAAGACCCGCCTGGCCAGCGCCGACAGGTCGCCGTCGGGCAGCAGCCGCTCCAGCAGCGGCCGGTCGAGCCCGAACGAGGTCGGATCGCGGTAGGCCTCGGGGAACTTGCCGATGGCCTCCCACACCGCGTCGAGCGTGGCCTTCAGTCCCCGCTCGGGCAGCCCCGTGCGCCGGGCGGCGAAGCGAACCCAGGCCGCCAGCACGTGCGGCATCGCCTCCTGCTCGGCCACGCTCAGCATCACCTTGCGGGGCAGCCAGTCGAGCAGGAACGTCTCGCACTTGGTGGGGCTGACCCGCAACGGCCGGCTGAAGTCCTGCTCGCAGCCGTAGTCGATGATGTGGTCGGCGCAGCGCGAGGCCGCCGACGGGTCGGACAGGTGCTCGGCCGCGTCGGAGGCGAGGAACTCGGCGGCCAGCATGGCCCGCCGCTCGCGGCTGTAAGGGGCCTCGATGCGCAGGGGGGCCGGACGCTTGCGGCCGGGCGGCAGCGCCTTGAGCCGGGCGCGCGCGAACGCGTGGTAGGCGCTGTAGCTCTCGCTGACCGGGGGAGGGGTCTTGGGCTCGCCGGTGGCCTTCATGGCAGACTCCAGCAGCGCCCTGGCCTGCTGGGGCTCGATCTCCTCGAACAGCAGCATCGCGTTGCCGGCCGCCTCGGCCCGCGCCTTCTCGAGCAGCTTGTCGACCTGGGAGGAGACCCAGGCGTCGCGCGCCATGCCGGACATGTTGTGGTCGACGACCATGACCAGCGCGTGGCGGTCGTGACCGGACCCGGCGGCGGGCTCCTCACCCCAGCGGTAGGCGAACGTGCAGATCACCGTGTCCTGGTCGCCGTAGGCGTCGCGGGAGACGTAACAGCCGGTGGGCTTGACCGCGCCGACCCGGTCGGCCCAGCCGGGCCTGGCCACGCCGGACTCCATGAGCGCGAGCGCCGCGCCCTCCGCCTTGGCGCCCTGGCGGGCGGTGCCGAGATAGGCCAGGCAGATGAGCAGCGTCAGGGAGGCCGGGGTGCCGGCCTTGGCGGCGTAGTCGACCAGACCCTCACCGAGAACCTGCTCGACGTCGCCGCCCCTGACCCGCCGGCCCCACCAGGCGCCGATCATGTCGGAGACCATCAACTCGGCGTCCAAGGGGCTGCGCACCGCGAGCAGCTCGCGAGCCGCCTGCACCATCTCCTTGAACACATCGTCTGGCGGGGTGCTCTCCCGGGGATCTCGTCGGTGTCGGCGCACGCCCTCACTCTCTCGCATTCCAGGCGTAAACGGTGCGTAGAACGCGGCCTGGTGACCCCGATGTTATCGGGGAGTTCGGGGCGGCGGTGCGGAGTTGACGATCGCGAGCAGGTGCTCGCGCGCGATGCGTTCCACGATCTCCGGTGTCGCCGTGATGCCAAGGTGCTGCGCGCACGCGCACACGTCGGCGACACAGCGGTCGATCGTGTCCACGGGCACGGTCAGGAACTCTTCGGCCAGCCTGTGACTGACCGGCTCCCTGAGAAAGCGTGTGGCCAGAGCGAGCATAGATGTGAGATTCCTCTGGAGGCCCTGGGGCAAACCCCCAGGAATGGACGCAGGGCGACTTGCGCTCTCATTCCACCTTTTCTCGGGCCGGTGTCAAGCCTCCACAACGGTTGTGTTCGCTTCTCGGCAGGCCCTTTCGTGCGAAGCTGTTCCCATGCGCATCCAGCTCGCCCAGCGGACCGAAGCCGACGACCTGCTCGGCCGCAGTCCGTTCGCCCTCCTCGTCGGCATGCTGCTCGACCAGCAGATTCCGATGGAATGGGCGTTCACGGGGCCCCACACCATCTCCGAGAGGCTCGGACACGACCTCACGGCGGAGGAGATCGCCTCCTTCGACCCCGAGGCGTTCGCCGCGCTGCTGGCCGCGAAACCGGCCGTGCATCGCTACCCCACCTCGATGGCCGCCCGGGTCCAGCAGCTGGCCGCCTACCTCGTGGAGCACTACGACGGCAAGGCCGAGCGCCTCTGGACCGAGGCCGCCGACGGCAAAGACGTGCTGAAGCGCCTGCAGGCTCTTCCCGGCTACGGCAAGCAGAAGGCCCAGATATTTTTGGCATTGCTCGGCAAGCAATTGGGGTCCCAGCCGCCAGGATGGCGCGAGGCGGCGGGAGTCTATGGCGAGGAGGGTTCGTTCCGGTCGGTGGCGGATGTGGTCGACGCCGAGACGCTGGGTCGCGTGCGGGCCGTCAAGCAGGAGTCGAAGCGAGCGGCGCAGGCCAAGTAGCCTGATCTTGCTGCGCAACGTGGAGCGATTTTGACAGGATGCGTTGACCGTATGGCGGCCGGGGCTTCCGTCCGCGCATGCCCATCGCCGATGATGTACTGCAGGATCCGGTCGCCCGGAGCTGCGCTACGCCGATACACAGTTATGGAGATGTGCCGCGTGGGAGACCCTGGCACGCGACGGAGGTGCCGACCATGAGCGCCGAGACCTCCGTTCCCCGTCCCCGGGAGTCGGATGTGGACGTCTCAGACTCCGCCCTCTTCAAGGGCATGTTGTCGGAGGCTGAGTTCGCCTTCGCCTTCTTCGACGCCGATGGCCGCGTCCAGCGGGTCAACGACGTGTTCACCGACGTGGTCGGCGTGCCGGCCGAGCGGCTCGTCGGCCGGGTGCCGGTCGAGTCCCTCGCGGCCGATCTCAGCCAGCTCATCACCCACGCCGTGCAGGGCGTCATCGAGAGCGACGCGCCCGTCACCGAGGGCCGCGTGCGGGTGCGCTCCGCCGAGGGCGACACCCGCCACTGGTCGCTGTCGTTCTCGCCGGTCCACGACGAGGCGGGCGAGCTGCGGGCCATCGCGCTGGTCGGGCTCGACGTGACCGAGAGCCGGCAGACCGAGGAAGACCTCCGCCGCAGCGAGGAGCGCTACCGCTCGCTGGTGGAGGCGCAGTCGCAGCTCGTCTGGATCACCTCGCCCACCGGCGCCGTGGTCGAGGACGCCCCGCAGTGGCGCGCCATCACCGGCCAGGGCCTGGAGGAATACCTCGCGCACGGCTGGCTGGAGGTCGTCCACCCCGAGGAGCGCCAGCAGACCGAGGAGGCGTGGAAAGAGGCGCTGCGCGGCCGCACCATGTTCGAGTGGAACTACCGGGTGCGCACCCGGGCCAGCGGCTACCGCCACTTCGAGGTACGCGCCGTGCCGATCATCCGGCACGGCCGGGTCGTCGAGTGGGTGGGCGCCAACACCGACGTGACGCCGCAGCGCGAGGCCGAGGAGATGCGCGGCAGGCTGACCGACCAGCTCGGCGCCGCCGCTCTGCGCACGGCGCGGCTGCAGGGCGCCACCGCCATACTGGCCGAGGCGCTGACGGTCGAGCAGGTGGTGCAGGTCATCATCGACGTGGGCCGCACCGCGCTGGCCGCCGACCGCTCCGCGGTCGCCCTCCTCGACCCCGACCGGGCCGCGCTCAAGCTGATCAACGGCGAGGGCGTCCCCGAGGCGTCGGGCACCTCCGGCGAGGAGATCCCGCTCTCCCACTCCAGCGTGATGACCATGGCGGTCAACAGCCGCCGGCCGGTGTTCGCCGAGTCGCCCGACAGCCTGAGGTCGCAGCTGCTCGACGCCGGTGGCGACGAGCAGGTGCTGGCCAACTACCTCACCCACACCGACGAACGAGCCTGGGTCGGCCTGCCGCTGCTCGCGGCGGGGCGGGCGCTGGGCGCGCTGCGCTTCTCGTTCACCAGGCCGCAGAAGATCTCCCAGGAGGACGGCGTCTTCCTGGAGGCGCTGGCCGGGCAGTGCGCGCTGGCGGTCGAGCGGGCCACGCTGTTCGAGCGCGAGCACCGCACCGCCGAGACGCTCCAGCGCAGCCTGCTGCCCGACCGCCTGCCGGTGGTCAAGGGCCTCGTGCTCGCCCAGCGCTTCCGCTCCGGCAGCCGCCACGTGCAGGTCGGCGGCGACTGGTACGACGCCTTCGTGCTGCAGGACGGCAGGGTGGCCGCGGTCGTGGGCGACGTCATGGGCAAGGGCGTCAAGGCCGCGGCCGGCATGGGCCGCATCCGCAACGCCATGCGGGCCCTGGCGCTGACCAACCCGCCGCCCGCCGCCGTGCTGACCGGCCTCGACCGGGTCTTCGACGCCACCGAGGAAGAAGAGCAGGTCACCACCCTGGCGTACATGGTGGTCGAGCCCGTCACCGGCGAAGGCACACTGGCGCTCGCCGGTCACCCGCCGCCCGTCCTGGTCTCACCCCAGGGCACGGCCATGCTCTGCGAGGCCGAGCCGGGCACCCCGCTGGGCTGGCCGACCAGCCGCCGTCAGTTCCGCTTCGTGGTGCCGCCGGGACACACCGCCGTGCTCTACTCCGACGGACTGGTGGAAAACCGGAAGCGTGGCTTGGACGCGGGACTCGCGGAAATTTGCAGTGTTGTGACCGAAGCCCCGCCAGAGGTCGTCAGTAGTCCGCATATGTTGCTGGACTTTCTGGTTGATCGGATGTTGTCGGGATATGAACAGGATGATGACGTTACCGCCCTGGCCATCCACGTGCCGCCCGCCACGAAGAGTGACTGAATGAATCAGTCATAAGGGTTGCTTTCGGGTATCGGTGGCGCGCTTACGTACGCACTACTGTCCGGGTCGGCCTAGGGTGGAGGACAACCGCCGGGAGGTGGCCGTATGAAGTGCGTGGTCGTGCCAGAATGCAGGGCAGGTCCGTAGCGGTTCGCACGGCCTCACCGATCTCCGAGAGAGGCAACAGCCCCCCAGCGGGCATCTGGGTCCATTGTCGCCACGCGTTCGTTCGAGAGGTGTTCGTGTCGCCTGCAAGTTCGACTCGCTCGAAGCCACAAGAGCTGAACGAGCCCGTCATTCAGCGACTGCTCGAGCGTGGGCGCTCGCAGGGTTTCCTCGAGTCTGAGGATGTCCGCCAGGCCTTCGAGGAGGCGGACATCCCCATGTCGCACGCCGCCGCGTTCTTGCGGAACCTCAGCAAAGAGGGCGTGACCGTGGTGGTGACCGCCGCGGATTCGGCTGCGCCGAAGAAGTCTCGTGGTCCAGCAAAGCGCCGCACCGCTGCCCCCGTCAAGACCAAGGCCGCAGCGGCCGCCAAAGAGCAGCAGCCCGAGACCGTGACAGCGGTCGTCACCGCCGAAGCCGAGCCCGCGCCGAAGAAGCAGGCTCCCGCCAAGAAAGCCGCCCCGGCGGCCAAGAAGGCGGCTCCGCCCGCCAAGAAGGCCAAGCCTGACAGCGCCGGGCCTGCCGAGACCAAGCCGAAGGACCCCGAGGCCGCCGAAGACGAGGACATCGAGCTCGACGCGGACGTGGAACTGGAGGACCTCGAGGACATCGTGGTCGTCGAGGAGGACGAGATCGTCGTCGAGGCCGAGCCCGAGGCCGACGACGACACCGACGACGAGCCCAAGGCGGCCGAGGTGGCCGCGGCCGCCGCCACGGAGAAGAGCGAGGACGAAGTCCTCATCCTGTCCGACGACGACGATGACGCCCCTGTCGCGCAGGTCGCGGCCGCCGGCGCCACCGCCGACCCGGTCAAGGACTACCTCAAGCAGATCGGCAAGGTCCCCCTGCTCAACGCCGAGCAGGAGGTCGAGCTGGCCAAGCGCATCGAGGCCGGCCTGTTCGCCGAGGAGCAGCTGGGCGGCGGCGAGACCGACAGCCTGCCGGTCGACGTCCGGGCCGAACTCGAATGGATCGCCGAAGACGGTCGCCGGGCGAAAAACCACCTGCTGGAGGCCAACCTCCGTCTCGTGGTCTCCCTGGCCAAGCGCTACACCGGCCGCGGCATGCTGTTTCTGGACCTGATCCAGGAGGGCAACCTCGGTCTGATCCGCGCGGTCGAGAAGTTCGACTACACCAAGGGCTACAAGTTCTCCACCTACGCCACGTGGTGGATCCGGCAGGCGATCACGCGGGCCATGGCCGACCAGGCGCGGACCATCCGCATCCCGGTCCACATGGTCGAAGTGATCAACAAGCTGGCCCGCGTCCAGCGGCAGATGCTGCAGGACCTCGGCCGTGAGCCCACGCCCGAAGAGCTGGCCCGTGAGCTGGACATGACGCCCGAGAAAGTGGTCGAGGTCCAGAAATACGGTCGCGAGCCGATCTCCCTGCACACCCCGCTGGGCGAGGAGGGCGACAGCGAGTTCGGCGACCTCATCGAGGACTCCGAGGCCATCGTTCCGGCCGACGCCGTCAGCTTCACGCTGCTGCAGGAGCAGCTGCACTCCGTTCTCGACACGCTGTCGGAACGCGAGGCGGGTGTCGTGTCGATGCGGTTCGGCCTCACCGACGGGCAGCCGAAGACGCTGGACGAGATCGGCAAGGTCTACGGAGTGACGCGCGAGCGCATCCGGCAGATCGAGTCGAAGACGATGTCCAAGCTGCGTCACCCGTCGAGGTCCCAGGTGCTCCGCGACTACCTCGACTGAGTCTCCTCATCTCACCGGGCCCCTCACCGTTCGCGGTGCGGGGCCCGCTGTGTGCCGGTCAGGTGATGTCCACGTCCAGGGTCCAGGGCCGGGTGGGCCGGACCGGTTCGGTGAGGTGGCAGGTGTGGCCCAGGGCGTCAAGGACCTTCGCGAGCTCGGCGGGGCTCGCGGGGGCGGCGCCGGACTCGAGGAGGGCGCGGGCGATCTCGCCCCTGGTCGCCTTGGCCATGTGGCTGACGACCTTACCGTCCCTGAACACGCGGACGGCCACCGAGCGGTCTCCCGGCTGCCACGCGCCCGCGTAGGTCGCCGACCGCAGGTCGACCACCAGGCCGGGCAGCCGGTCCAGCTGCTTGGACAGCAGGGGACGCCAGAACGCCGCCAGACCGCCCAGGGGCGGCAGGTGAACTCCCATCGACAGCCGGTAGGGCGGCACGTGGTCGGTGATTCTCAGGACACCCCACAGGCCCGAGAAGATGAGCACCGACTCCTCGGCCCGCCGCCTGGCGTCGTCGCCGAGCGTGCCGAGGCCCAGGTTGTCGTAGAGGACACCGGTGTAGAGATCGGCGGCCGGCATCGTGGCGGCCGTGCTGAGCGCCTGGTTTCTGATCAACTCGCCGGCCAGACCGGGCGTGAGCCCCAGCACGTCGAGAGCGTCACGCCGCCTGGACGCCTTGATCAGCGCGGTGAGCACCCGCTTGCGCGGCTTGCCGAGCGCGGGAAAGGACAGCTCGCCCACCGGAGGCCCGCTCCCTTCGAGCGCCTTGCCTTCGGACGGCGGCAACAGGATCAGCACGAGCCCACAGCCTATTGCCCCAGCCCAGCGCCTACGCCGCCGCCCCGGCGGGCGGCCCGCGCGAAGGCCGCACGGGCGCGTGGGAAGGGCGGGGCCAGGCTCGCGGGGTGGGCCCTGCGTCTTCTCGATGGGGCCGGGCGCCCCCCGCCGGGCTCGACGCCGAGCTCGCGAGAAGCGGTTGACGAACTGGTCGGCCCGACCGTCGTCATGGTGGGCACGGCCAGGCCGGAGCCCGCCCACGAGGTTGCGGATCGAGGACCGTCCCTGGCAGGCGTGGCTGGAGACGTGGTGGGGCCGTGGACGGCCGTTTCGGGGCCGACATGGACACAGCGGAGCGCATCTGCACGGGAGTGCCCGCGTGGTACGCCGCGATCGAGGAGGACGGCGTGCCGGTCGCCGTCGGGCGAGGGGTGGCGCAGGGCGAGACCCTCGGGATCTACCGCATGGCCGCACTGGGCGCGCCGCCGGGGGCTGGCCCGCAGTGTGCTGCGTGCCCTGGTGCGCCGAGGCGGCACGAACTCGGCCTACCTGGCCGTCACCGAGCCCAACCGGGCCGCTCAGGCTCTCTATCGGAGCGAGGGTTTCGGGGTGCGGGGTGGCTATCACTACCGGGTGCGGTGAAGCAGAACGGCGACTCCCGAATGCCGGGATCGCCGTCCTTCTCCACGCTATATGTGGTTATCTCATCACGACCGGCGCCGATCAGCGCTAGTCGTTAGGGGCAACTATCGAAGGTTCGCTGAGCCGAGCCGACTCGTCCAGGATGTCGGCGCCCTTGTCACGCAGCGCCGCAATGTGCTGACGCCCGTGATGGGCGCAGAACAGCAGCTCCCCGCCCACGGGCAGGGTCGCGCGAATGTATGCCTGGGCGCCGCAACGGTCGCAGCGGTCGAGGGCCGTCAGCGGCTTAACGGGGGCGAGAGCTCCAGTCACGTATCGCCTTTCGGGTCACCCTCGCCGAGGCGAGGATCTGGCGTCAGTCACTTGAGACAACATCTAACCGGACGTGGACGTTCCCAACCGCCGCACCAATACGCCGAGAGCAGAATGTGTCCGAAAGTAATGATGATCAGTCGCTTGGTAACGGCAAACATGGCGGCGTGGCAAGCTTGTACGCGTGCGTAGGGGAAGAACGGTAGGCTACGCACTGGTGTTCGATGCTTAGACGAGAGGAGCTGGAGTGACGCTAGTGGAGGCGGGTTACACGGCTCGTCATCTGTCGGTGCTGGAGGGCCTCGAAGCGGTCCGCAAGCGCCCGGGCATGTACATCGGGTCCACCGACAGTCGCGGGCTGATGCACTGCCTCTGGGAGATCGTGGACAACGGCGTCGACGAGGCGCTCGCGGGCCACTGCACGCGCATCGAAGTCGAGCTCTACGCCGACGGTTCCATCGAGGTGCGTGACGACGGCCGGGGCATTCCCGTGGACGTCGAGCCCAAGAGCGGCCTGGCCGGGGTCGAGCTCGTCTATACCAAGCTCCACGCGGGCGGCAAGTTCGGCGGCGGCTCCTACGGCGCGTCCGGCGGCCTCCACGGCGTGGGCGCCTCCGTGGTCAACGCCCTGTCCTCGCGCCTCGACGTCGAGGTCGACCGTGACGGGCGGGTCCACGAGATCAGCTTCCGGCGCGGCGTGCCGGGCGTGTTCGACGGCGACGGGCCGACCGCCAAGTTCAAGAAGAAGTCCGGCCTGCGCGACGGCGGCAAGCTGGCCAAGAGGGTCACCGGCACCCGCGTCCGCTTCTGGGCCGACAAGCAGATCTTCCTGCCCGACGCCGAGGTGTCGCTCGACGAGATCCACGTCAGGCTCCGCCAGACCGCCTTCCTGGTGCCCGGTCTCACCCTCGCGGTGATCGACAGCAGGCACGAGGAGCGCATCGAGGAGGAGTTCCGCTTCGACGGCGGCATCTCCGAGTTCACCGAGTTCCTGGCCCGCGACGAGCCCGTCTGCGACGTGCTCCGCCTGCAGGGCGTCGGCCATTTCCACGAGACCGTGCCGGTCCTCGACGACCAGGGCCACATGACGCCGACCGAGGTGCAGCGCGAGCTCACCGCCGACGTGGCCGTGCGCTGGGGCAAGGGCTACGAGTCGACCGTCCGCTCGTTCGTCAACGTGATCGCCACTCCCAAGGGCGGCACCCACCTCACCGGCTTCGAGCGCGGCCTGGTCCGCACGATCAACGAGCAACTGCGCGAGACCCGGCTGCTCAAGAACGGCGACGACCCGGTCACCAAGGAGGACATCCTTGAGGGTCTCACCGCGGTCGTCACCGTCCGGGTGCCGGAGCCGCAGTTCGAGGGCCAGACCAAGGAAGTGCTCGGCACGTCGGCGGCCACCCGCATCGTCTCCCACGTCGTCTCGCGCGAGCTCAAGGAGCTGTTCGCCAACCCGCCGCGCGGCTTCAAGCAGCCGCTCCGGGCCGCGCTGGAGAAGATCGTCGCCGCCGCCAAGGCACGCATCGCGGCCCGCGAGCACCGCGACAACCAGCGCCGCAAGAGCGCGCTCGAAAACTCCGCCCTTCCCGCCAAGCTGGTCGACTGCCGCAGCGACGACGTCGACCGCAGCGAGCTGTTCATCGTCGAGGGCGACTCCGCGCTGGGCACGGCCAAGCTGGCCCGCGACTCGGAGTTCCAGGCGCTGCTGCCGATCCGGGGCAAGATTCTCAACGTCCAGAAGGCGTCCGTGAGCGACATGCTCAAGAACGCCGAGTGCGCCGCGATCATCCAGGTGGTCGGCGCCGGGTCCGGCCGCTCCTTCGACCTCGCCGCGGCCCGCTACGGCAAGGTCATCCTGATGGCCGACGCCGACGTCGACGGCGCCCACATCCGCTGCCTGCTGCTCACGCTGTTCCACCGCTACATGCGTCCCATGGTCGAGGCGGGCCGGGTGTTCGCCGCCGTCCCGCCCCTGCACCGGATCGAGCTCACCAACCCGGGCAGGGGCAAGGAGAAATACATCTACTGCTACTCCGACGCCGAGCTGCACAAGGTGCTGCGCGACCTGGAGCGCCGTGGCAAGCGCTGGAAGGATCCCGTGCAGCGCTACAAGGGCCTGGGCGAGATGGACGCCGACCAGCTGGCCGAGACCACCATGGATCCTCGCCACCGCATCCTGCGCCGCGTCCGCATCGAGGACGCCGAGGGGGCCGAGAGCATCTTCAGCCTCCTCATGGGCAGTGACGTGGCGCCCCGCCGCGAGTTCATCGTCAACAGCGCCGCCGAAGTCGACCGCGACCACATCGACGCCTGAGCGACCAGCTCCGGCGTGCCGGTCGGCGAGACGGTCCTCGTTGGGCGCGCTGCCGTTCGTCTCGCATGCGCTCGGGGAGACCCGGCGACGGGTGGCAAGGAACGCCGACTACCAGGCGGCGGCCCCGACAGCCGGCCCGCGCGCCGCGACCAGGTAAATCAGAGGTAGTCGCCGATCAGGGCGGCGAACTCGGGCGGGGTGAGGATGCGGATGCCGAGCTGCTCGGCCTTGGCGCGCTTGGAGCCCGCCTTCTCACCGGCGACCAGCAGGTCGGTCCTGGCCGAGACGCTGGAGGAGGCGCGGCCGCCGGCGGCTTCGATGAGCTCGTTCATCTGGTTGCGGGTCAGCTCGGCCAGCGGCCCGGACATGGCCCCGGTGACGACGACGGTCTGACCGGCGAGCGGCTGGACGACGGCCGTGAGGGTGGTCGCGCCGGGCGCGGGAGAGGTGCCCTCGGCGGTGGGGGCGGTGGCGCCGGACGCGGCGGAGGCCGTGAGAGGGCCGGCGGTGTTCGAGAAGGGGACGGCGCCGGGTTCGGTCATGTTCATCCCGGCGGCGACCAGCTTGTCGACGAGCGGGCGCAGCTCCGCCAGCTCGGCCACCAGGAGGGTCGCCTTCTCCGGGCCCATGCCCTCGACCGCCTGGACGGCCTCGGCGTCGGCGGCCAGGATGGCGTCCATCGTGGCGAAGTGGCGGGCGATGCGGCGCGACATGGAGCGGCCTGTCCCGCGCACGCCGAGGGCGGCGAAGACCCTGCTGAGCGGCCGGGTCTTGGCCACGGCGAGGGCGGCCAGCAGCTTGTCGGTGCTGACCTCGCCCATCCGGTCGAGGCCCAGGATCTGCTCGCGGGTGAGGAAGAACAGGTCGGCGAAGTCGGCGATGAGGCCGCCGTCGAGGAGCTGGACGATGCGGCTCTCCGCCAGGGTCTCGATGTCGAGCTGGTCGCGGCCGGCGGCGTACAGGATGGAGGTGACGGCGCGGCAGGCTCGGCCGCGGACGCACCGCCAGCGCTCCTGGGTGGTGTCGATCGCGGAGTCGCAGTGGGGGCAGGCCGTGGGGAAGGCGATGGCCTTCTCGGCGCCGGTGCGCAGGTGGACCACGGGGGATTCGACCCTCGGGATGACGTCGCCCGCCTTGTAGACGATGACCGAGTCGCCGAGCATGAGGCCGCGCCGGGTGATGTCGGCCGGGTTGTGCAGGGTGGCGTAGGTGACGACGCTGCCGTCGAGCTCGACCGGCTCCAGCACGGCGCGCGGGGCGATGATGCCGGTGCGGCCGACGCTCCACTCCACGCCGACGAGCTTCGTGATCTTCTCGGTGGCGGGCAGCTTGTAGGCGACCGCCCAGCGCGGCGCCCGGCTGCCGACGCCCGCCTCGGCCTGGTCGGCGGCGCTGTCGGCCTTGATGACGATGCCGTCGATGCCGAAGGGGAGCTCGGCCCGCAGGGCGGCGATCTCGCTGATGCGCGCCTGGATCTGCTCGACCGAGGTGGCCGTGATGCCCGCGACGGGAGTGGCCGCGGTGGTGGCCACGCCGAGGCCGGTGATCAGGTCGAGGACGCGGCTGTGCGGCAGCTCGCGCAGCCGCCGGGCCGGCTCGGAGTCGTCGCCGGGTGGCAGTGGCAGCGCGGCGTAGCCGAAGAAGGTCAGCTCGCAGGTGTAGGGGCGGTCCTTGGCCCGCAGGGTGCCGGCCGCGGCGCTGCGCGGGTTGGCGAAGGTGGTGCCGTCGTGTGCGGTGCGTTTGGCGCACGCCTCCTCGAACTGGGCGGCGGTCATGAGCGCCTCGCCGCGGATCTCGATGGTGACCGCCTCGGCCAGCCGGGCGGGCAGGCCGACCACCGTGCCGATGGCGTGGCTGACGTCCTCGCCGGCGGTGCCGTCGCCGCGGGTGACCAGCTGGACCAGGCGGCCGTCGTGGTAGCGGGCGGAGATCGCCAGCCCGTCGAGCTTGGGCTCGACGCTCCACGTCTCGACCGGCCGGCCGAGACGGCGCTCGAGCCCCGCCACCCACCTGGCGAGCTGCTCGGCGGAGAAGACGTTGTCGAGGCTGAGCATGGCGACGGTGTGCGGCACGTCGCCCTCGACCGCGCCGCCGGCCACCTTGCCGGTGGGTGAGTCGGGCAGCGCCTGGTCGGGATGGGCCCGCTCGTAGGCCTCGATGCCGCGCATCAGCCGGTCGTAGGCGTCGTCGTCGAGCGGCGAGTCACCGCTGCCGTAGTAGGCGGTGCTGGCGTCGACGGCGAGCTGGACGGCCGCGGCGTAGGCGGCCTGATCGTCGAGGCGGGTGAAGGGAGGCGCGTCGGTCATGGCCACATCGTGCCGTGCGCCACCGACATTTCGAGGGGCCGTGTCAGAGCGCCACGGGGAGCAGTCTGCCGGTGCGAACGTCGTAGATCGCGCCGCCGACCGGGAGGTCGTCCGGCAGGAAAGGGGTGGTGCGGATGCGCATGAGGTCGTGCAGGAGGGCGGCGTCCTGGTCGGGGACGGTGTGGAACTCCAGGCTCCGGGTGTCGATGCCGTGTTGCAGGGTGAGGTCGTGCACGTCGGAGTCGGTGACCTTGGCCATGCCGCAGTCGGTGTGCGGCATCACCAGCACGCGTTCGACGCCCAGCAGGTAGACGGCCAGTATGAGGGTGCGCAGGACGTCGTCGGTCACGCGGGCGCCGGCGTTGCGCAGGATCTTGGCGTCGCCGGCCCGCAGTCCCAGCAGCCCGAGCGGATCGATGCGTGAGTCCATGCAGGTCACGACCGCGAGCCCGCGTGCCGCCCTGCCGGTGAGATCAGAGTTCCCGAACGTTTTCGCATAGTCGGCGTTGGCGGCAAGTAGGTCATCGAACGGGCTCATGACGCAAATAATCCCTCATGGCCCTTTGGTGAAAACTCGCGGGGGTACCGACAGGCGGGAGTCGACGAACCTCCCACGATCACCACTCACGATGCGTGATGATGTCGTAGCCGAAAGTATTGATCGAAGAAGGATGTCGTGAGTAGGTCCGAATCGCTCGCCGCGTACCTCCGTGCCCAGGCCCGGCGCCTCCTCGACCGTGTGGAGTCCAACGACGGCGGCCGCAACGCGAGATCGGCGCTGGCGTTGTTCGACGCCGCGGCCTACGCGGCGAGCCTGCCGGACGACGATCCGCTCATCCTGCTGCTGGATGAGGCGGGATGCTACGGGCCGCTCGGGTGCGAGGACTTCGATCCGGGCGAGACGGGCGTCCGCCTGATCCGCGACTGGCAGGGCGGAGAGCCCCACGAACTCCTCCTCGCCCTTCCCGCCGCCATCACCGCGTCCGCCTGAGCGCGCGCCGTCAGGCGGGGGCGTTGCCCGGCTTCCACTTGATGCCACAGCCCATCGACGGGTTCTGGTGCTCGTCCACCGGGTCCCCGGCCAGCACGGCGTCGACGGCGGCCCGCAGCGACGCCCCCGTGACCGGGACGTCGTTACCAGGGCGCGCGCCGTCGAACTCGCCCCGGTAGGCGAGCGCGAAGCCCGAGTCGTACAGGAAGAAGTCGGGCGTGCAGGCCGCGTGATAGGCCTTGGCCACTTCCTGCGTCTCGTCCAGCAGGTACGGGAACGTGAAGCCGGCTCGGGCGGCCTGCTCGGCCAGGTGTGTGGCGTCGTCGTCGGGGTAATTGACGCTGTCGTTGCTGCAGATGGCGATGATCGACAATTGGGAGCCGTAGTCGGCGGCCAGGGCGCCGAGCCCCTTCTCGATGCGCCGCACGTACGGACAGTGGTTGGACAGGAAGACCACGAGGCTGGCCGGAGAGCCCTTGAGGTCGGCCAGCGATACGCTGCCGCCGTTGACGGCGGTCAGGTCGAAGGAGGGTGCGGGCGTGCCCAGCGGAACCATGAAAGAGTTGACAGCCATACCGTTTATTGTCCTCGATTAGCACCGTTTCAACCGTTTCGGAGGTACGGAGTGAGGGGCATTGCCGCATTCCGCACGACAGTGATCGACTGCGCCAATCCGCGCAAGCTCGCCGAGTTCTATTCACAACTGCTCGGATGGCCCGTCGACTACCAGGACGAGGGCTGGGTGGTCGTCACCGACGGCGGCTCGCCCGCCCGGCTGGCGTTCCAGAGAGTGGACGAGTATCGCCCGCCGATCTGGCCCCGCTCCGAACGACCCCAGCAACTGCACATCGACGTCACGGTCGAGGACCTCGACGCCGCCGAGAAGGCGGTGCTCGACATCGGCGCGACCAAGCATGACCACCAGCCGAGCGAGGACGACAGCTTCCGCGTCTTCCTCGACCCGGCCGGTCACCCGTTCTGCCTCTGCAGAGACTGACGGAGGGTCCGGGAGGGCCGCTCGCCGCCTCCCGGACCGCCCCGTTCGTCAGCCGATCGACCGGGCCAGCAGGTCCACCGCCCCGCTGAGGTTGCCCTCGGCCAGTTTCTGGTCCGCCCTGGCCTGCAGGTCCGGGCGCTTGCCCGCGGCCTGCGCCAGATCCCTGGCCACCGACACCACGGCGTCGCCCTGCGCGAACGTGTCGGTCCTCGACCGGTCGAGCAGCGTCGCGGCGGCCCGCACCGCGCCGAGCACGGCCCGGGAGTCGCGTGCCGTGCCGTCGGTGTTCCAGTTGGGGCCCGGCAGCGCGCGGGCCAGCGCCGCCGCCGCGGCCTTCGACGGCCCGTCGCCCGAGACGAGCAGGTCGCGGACCGCCTTGAGCCGGTCACGGCCCCGGTCGGTGCGCAGCCCCCAGCCGTAGGGGAACAACGGATCGTACGCCGCGTCGCCCACGTTGATCGGCAACTGCTCCATCGTGCGGAACCAGGTGAAGGGCAGCCGCCCGGTGTACGGCACGGCGCCGAACAGCGGGTCGGCCACCCCGGCGCCCTCGGTGCCCGGCAGCCACGCGGCGACGAGCGCCGGCACCCGTGACAGGTCGCCCAGCAGCAGCGGACGGCCGGAGACGACCAGCACCACGCACTTCATGGCCCCGCACACGCGGTCGATCGCGGCCCGGTCGGCGGCCGGCAACTCCAGGGTGCGCCCCTGGCGCCCGACATCGCCGAACCCCTCCGCGTACGGGGTCTCGCCCACCACCACGACGCCCACGTCATGACCCGGCAGCGGCGCCGAGGCGTCGCGCGAGTAGGTGACGGCGGAGGCGCGGGAGCGGATGGCCGACAGGATCGTGGTGCCCGGTGTGATCGGACCTGAGGAGCCCTGCCAGGTGATCGTCCAGCCGCCCGACTGGTTGCCGATGTCGTCGGCGTTGGACCCGGCCACGTACACCTTGGCGTCGCGGCGCAGCGGCAGCAGGCCGCCCTCGTTCTTCAACAGGACCTGCGACCTGGCCGCCGCGGTCCGGGCGACGGCGCGGTGCGCGGGCGAGCCGACGTCGGCGAGCCGTGACCGGTCGGCGTAGGGGCGTTCGAACAGGCCCAGCCGGAACTTCTGGGTGAGGATCCTGGCGACCGCGTCGTCGACCCGGGCGAGCGGCACCCGCCCGGCCTCGACCTCGGCCTTCAGAGTGGAGACGAACGCCGGGTAGGCATACGGCACCATGATCATGTCGAGGCCGGCGTTGACCGAGGTGCGAACGTCGCTCGGGTAGTCGCCGGGGATCTGGTCGATGGCCTGCCAGTCGCTGATCACGAAGCCCTTGAAGCCGAGCCGGTCCTTCAGCACGTCGGTGATCAGTTCGCGATGGGCGTGCATCTTCGTCGGCCCCTGGCCGAAGTCGACGCTGGAGAACGACGGCATCACGGCGGCCACCCCGCGCCTGACCGCCTCCGCGAACGGCGTCAGGTGGATGGCCTCCAGTTGCGCTCTGGTGACCTGGGTGACGCCCTGGTCGATGGTGTAGTCGCCGGTCGTCGAGGAGCCGAAGGTGGTGCCGCCGTCGCCGACGTAGTGCTTGGCCGTGGCCAGCACGCCGTTGTCCTGGAGCCCGTCGATGATCGTCGCCATCCGCGACACCAGGGCCGGGTCCTCGGCGAACGACTCGTAGGCGCGTCCCCAGCGGTCGTCACGCGAGACGCACAGGCAGGGCGAGAAGTTCCACGGGATGCCCGTCGCCTTCACCTCGCGAGCGGTGATCTTGCCGGTCTGCTCGACCAGCCCCGGGTCGCGGGTGGCGCCGAGCCCGACGTTGTGCGGGAAGATCGTCGCGCCGACCACGTTGTTGTGGCCGTGCACCGCGTCCACCCCGTAGATGAGCGGGATCTGCAGCCTGGTCTGCTGGGCCCGCAGCTGGAAGCCGTCGATCATGTCCGCCCAGGCCGTGGGCGTGTTGGTGGGAGGCGTGGAGCCGCCGCCCGACAGCAGGGAGCCGAGCCGGTAGGCGGCGATGTCGTTCGGGCCGGCCAGCGCGCCGCGTTCGGCCTGCGTCATCTGGCCGGCCTTCTCGTCGAGCGTCATGCGCCCGAGGAGGTCGGCGACGCGCTGCTTGACCGGCCTGCGGGAGTCCAGGTACGGCAGCCCGTGCGCGTTGATCACGATGGCCGGGTTCTCGGCCGGCGGCCTGGTGCCCGTGCCCGACAGCACGATCGGGATGGTCTCGGCGGCCTCGGCCGTGCCGTCGCCGCGTGTCCTGACCGTGAAGGACTTGGCCGAGCCTGAGGCGGCGCCGGCCGGGAAGGTCAGGGTGCCCTCGACCGCCGTGTAGTCCTCGCCGGGGGTCGCCGTGCCCTCGCCGGTGCGGTAGCCGACGGTCAGGTCGGCGGGGAGCGGGTCGCCGGTGGCCGTCGTCACCGAGACGCGCACCTGCGCCGAGCCCTTCTCGTCGACCGGGTAGACCGGCCGGTCCGTGGCCAGCCGCACCGGACGTGGCGGCGCCGTGCCGTACACCTGCACGTCGTCCCAGAGCAGCGTGCCGGAGGCGGTCGGCAGCCGCATGCTGTAGCCCCACATGGCGAGCAGGTCCAGCTCGCCGTCGCTCGGCGCGCCGCCGGGCTGGTAGTCGGCGCGGCGGACGAAGTCGGTGAACGGCACCTTCACCTGCCGCCAGCCGGCGGTGTCGTCGGTGAAGGACGCCTCGAACAGCTCGGCGTTGTCCGGTCCGCCACCGCCGTCCTTGACCTCGAAGAAGATCCGCTGACCGGTTCCGGCGCCGCTGACCCAGAAGGAGAAGCCCTCGTACGGGGACCAGTCCTGGGCGGCGGCGAGGTCGTGGGACCAGCCGCCCCACTGGCTCACGGTGTAGACCGACTTGAGCACGCGGTTGGTGGCGGGCGCGCCGGGCCGGTCGGGCCCCGGCTCGACGGTCAGGACGGGCGTGGACGGGCCGTCGTTGCCCCAGGCCACGACGCCCGGCGGCAGGCCGTCGGCCTCGAAGTCGGTGATGGTGGACTCGGCCGCCGCCTGGGCGGGCGGGGCGACGAGCAACGAGCCGAGCAGGGCCACGGCGGCCCAGATCGGGGTTCTTAATCGGAACACGGTACCTCCCGCTAGAGAGAGCGCTCTCTCAGATGAGATCGGAAGGAGAGGTCATTTCATAACATCTGGGCGAAGGCCGCTGTTAGTGCGCTGGTCAGAGCCTTCCTCCGGGAAGCCGGGAAGCGAGGGCGCTGGTCGCCCGGATGGCGGCCCCGGCCCGCGCGCGTCAGGGAGACCTCGGTCACCGTCAGGGACATGACCGCCGGGGAGCGCGAGTAGAGCGATCACCGCCCGACGGAGGCAGCCCTGCAGGAGGGCTGCCCCATCCCTTGGGACGCCTAATCCTCCGGCGGCGCCGAGTCGTCCGGCCGCACCGGATCCTCGGTGGCCGGACTGGAGCCGAGGGCGCCGCCGATGGCCCCGATGGTGTGGGTGAGGCGGACGCCCGAGCCGTCTCTGCGGCCGAGCTCCTCGGGCAGCGGCACCGGCTTGCCCACCCCGGACACGGCCTTGGCCGGGGCGGGACCCGCCCAGGCCAGCAGCAGAACGTCCTCGCCCTTGAGGAAGCGCTGGGCGCGGACGCCGCCCGTCGCCCGGCCCTTGGCGGGGAACTCCGCGTAGTCGGCCACCTTGCCGCCGCCCACCTGGGTGCCGGGCAGCGCGGTGGACGAGCCCGCCACGGTCACCACCTGGGCGGGGAGAGACGGATCGACCACGCCGAACCACACCACGCGAGCCCCGTCGTCGAGCCGGATGCCCGTCATGCCGCCGGCGGGCCGCCCCTGCGGGCGGACGAGCGAGGCGGTGTAGCGCAGCAACTGGGCGTCGGAGGTGATGAAGACCAGATCGTGCGCCTCGGACTCGAGCTCGACCGCCCCCACGACGGCGTCGCCCTCCTTGAGGGTGATCACCTCGAAGTCGTCGCGGTTGGCCGGATATTCGGGCACCACCCGCTTGACCACGCCCTGGGCGGTGCCGAGGGCGAGGCCGGGACCGTCGGGGTCGAGGTTGCCCAGGCCCACCACCGTCTCGTCGGGCTGCAGCGAGACGAACTCGGACACCGGATGGCCGCCCGACAGCGACGGCGGGTTGGCCGAGGGCGGCAGCGTGGGCAGGTCGACCACCTGGACGCGGATCAGCCGGCCCAGCGACGTCACCACGCCGACCTCGCCTCTGGCCGAGGTGCGGACCGCGGCCACCAGCACGTCGTGCGCCGTGCGCTCGCCCTCGCCGGCCAGCGGGGAGGCGTCGGAGGTGCGGGCGAGCAGGCCGGTGGAGGAGAGCAGCGCCAGGCACGGCTCGTCGGCCACCTGCAGCTCCACCGTGGCGGTGCGGGTGAGGCCGGACGACTCCAGCAGCACCGTGCGGCGCGGAGTGCCGTATTTCTTCGCGATCTCGGCCAGCTCGCCGGAGACCACCTGGCGCAGCCGGGTGTCGGAGGACAGGATGCCGGTCAGCTCGGCGATCTCGTCGGACAGCGTCTGCTTCTCGCGGTCGAGCTCCAGCTTGTCGTAGCGGGTCAACCGGCGCAGTGGCGTGTCGAGGATGTAGGCGGCCTGGATGTCGGTCAGGTCGAAGACGTCCATCAGGCGGGTGCGGGCCTGGGCTGAGTCGTCGGAGGCGCGGATGACCTGGATGACCTCGTCGATGTTGAGCAGCGCGACGATGAGGCCGTCGACCAGGTGGAGGCGCTCCTCGCGCTTGCGCCGGCGGTATTCGGACCTGCGGCGCACGACCTCGATCCGGTGGTCGACGTAGACCCGCAGCAGCTCGCGCAGACCCAGCGTGCGCGGCTCGCCGTCGACCAGCGCGACGTTGTTGATGCCGAACGTCTCCTCCATCGGCGTCAGCCGGTAGAGCTCCTCCAGCACCGCCTCGGGGATGAAGCCGTTCTTGATCTCGATGACCAGGCGCAGGCCCTTGTGCCGGTCGGTGAGGTCCTTGAGGTCGGCGATGCCCTGCAGCCTCTTGCTGGTCACCAGCTCTTTGATCTTGGTGACCACGCGCTCGGGGCCGACGTTGTAGGGCAGCTCGGTGACCACGATGCCCTTGCGGCGCGGCGTGATCTGCTCGATCGCGCACCTGGCGCGCATGCGGAAGGTGCCGCGGCCCGTCTCGTAGGCGTCGCGGACGCCCTGCAGGCCGATGATCGAGCCGCCGGTCGGCAGGTCGGGGCCTGGGACGAAGCGCATGAGCTCGTCGAGCGTCGCGTCGGGCTTCTTGATCAGATGGCGGGCGGCGGCCACGACCTCGGTCAGGTTGTGCGGGGCCATGTTGGTCGCCATGCCGACCGCGATGCCGGTCGTGCCGTTGACCAGGAGGTTGGGGAACGCCGACGGCATGACCGTGGGCTCGGTCTCCTGGCCGTCGTAGTTGGGCTTGAAGCCGACCGTGTCCTCGTCGAGCGACTCGACCATCAGCATCGCGGCCGGGGCCAGCCTGGCCTCGGTGTAACGCATGGCGGCCGGCAGGTCGTCGGGGGAGCCGAAGTTGCCGTGCCCGTCGATCAGGGGCAGGCGCATGGAGAACGGCTGCGCGAGGCGGACGAGAGCGTCGTAGATCGCGCTGTCGCCGTGGGGGTGGAGCTTGCCCATCACGTCGCCGACGACGCGCGAGGACTTGACATGGCCGCGATCGGGACGCAGCCCCATCTCGCTCATCGAGTAGAGGATGCGCCGTTGCACCGGCTTGAGGCCGTCGCGTGCGTCGGGAAGAGCCCGCTGGTAGATGACCGAGTAGGCGTACTCGAGGAAGCTCGTGCGCATCTCGGAGGAGACGTCGATGTCGACGATCCGCTCCTCGAAATCCTCGGGAGGGGGTGTTGTCGTGCGTCGGGCCATGTCGAACATTGTGCCGAAGAAACCCTAGTGCCCGCGACACTTCGGTTCCGCGCGACGGCGGCGGAGGGCTCGCCCGCGCTCTTAACCAAGCAATGTCTTGGGCGTTACGTTCCGATAGGAGTGCTTTTCCGCTCCGGAGGGCGTCATGATCGAGTTCCATCCCGTGACCAAGCGCATCGGCGCCGAGGTCACCGGAGTCGACCTGCGCGAGCCGCTGTCCCAGGAGGACGCGGCGACCCTCGGGGCGAGGGCGGCGACGAGTGGCACAGCGACACCACGTCGAGCCGGCCCCGCCCATGGGCTCGCTGCTGCGCTGCGTCCAACTGCCCGGGGTGGGCGGCGACACCTGCTGGGCCAACACCTGCCTGGCGTACGAGACGCTCTCGCCCTCGCTCCAGCGGCTCTGCGACGAGCTCACCGCGGTGCACGACATCACGATGTCGATGAGGGATGTCGATGAGGAAGGCCATCGCCAAGGGGCACCTGTTCGACCTGGAGGAGGTCCAGGCGAAGTCGCCGCCGATCGAGCGGCCCGTGCGTCCGCGTGCACGCCGAGACCGGACGCAAGGCGCTGTTCGTCAACCGCGGCTCGACGACGAGACCGGCCGGGCTCACCGACCGCGAGAACGAGGCGCTGCCGCCCCTGCTGATCGACCACATCTGGTCACCGGAATACCAGGTCAGGCTGTGGTGGCGGCCCGGAACCCTGTCGTTCTGGGACAACCGGCCCACCCGGCGCTACGCGGTCGCCGACCACACCGAGCGCCGCCGCATGCACCGGGGCACGATCAACGCCTTCCCGGAGCAGGCCGACCGCTGACCGGCCCCTCACGGCGGGGCACGAGAAGATCGGCTCGGAAAACGTCGGGGAAACCTGGTAACAAGGACCACATGATTGAAGCCCCCGATGTGGCGATGCTGCGCGAAGAGGCCGAAGGGCGGCTGCGGGCGCTCGCCGGAGAGCACGCCCGGCTCCGCGACGACCAGTGGGCCGCCATCGAGGCGCTCGTCGTCGACCGCCGCAGAGTGCTCGTGGTGCAACGCACCGGCTGGGGCAAGTCCGCCGTCTACTTCGTGGCCACCGCGCTGCTGCGCGAGCTCGGCGAGGGGCCCACGGTCATCGTCTCGCCGCTGCTCGCGCTGATGCGCAACCAGATCGCCGCCGCCGAGCGGGCCGGCATCCGCGCCGTCACGATCAACTCCGCCAACCCCGAGGCGTGGGAGGAGGTCTACGGCCGGGTCGCCGACGGGCTGGTCGACGTGCTGCTGGTCAGCCCCGAGCGGCTCAACAACCCCGACTTCCGCGACAACGTGCTGCCCGAGCTGGCCGAGAGCGCCGGGCTCGTGGTGGTCGACGAGGCCCACTGCATCTCCGACTGGGGCCACGACTTCCGGCCCGACTACCGCAGGCTGGCCACGCTCTTCGAGGACCTGCCGCCCGGCATCCCGGTGCTCGCCACCACCGCCACGGCCAACGCCCGCGTCACCCGCGACGTGGCCGAGCAGATGGGGGAGACGACCCTGGTCCTGCGCGGGCCGCTGGAGCGGGAGAGCCTCCATCTGAGCGTCGTACGCCTGCCGACCGCCGAGCAGCGGCTGGCCTGGCTGGCCCAGACGCTGCGCGAGCTGCCCGGCTCCGGCATCGTCTACACCTTGACCGTCGCGGCGGCCCACGAGATCGCCGCCTACCTGCGTGAGCAGGGCCACGAGGTGGCCGCCTACTCCGGTCAGACCGACCCGGCCGAGCGGCTGGCGGCCGAGGAGGCGCTGCTCAACAACAAGATCAAGGCCCTGGTCGCCACCAGCGCGCTGGGCATGGGCTTCGACAAGCCCGACCTGGGGTTCGTCGTCCACATGGGCGCGCCGCAGTCGCCGGTCGCCTACTACCAGCAGGTCGGCCGTGCCGGTCGCGGCGTCGAGCGGGCCGAGGTCATCCTGCTCCCCGGCGTCGAAGACCGCGACATCTGGGCCTACTTCACCTCGCTGGCCTTTCCTCCGGAGCCGGTCGTCCGGGCCACGCTCCAGGCGCTGGAGGAGCGCGGCACGATGTCCACCCAGGCCCTCGAGACGGCCGTCGACCTGAGCCGGAGCCGTCTGGAGATGATGCTCAAGGTCCTCGACGTCGACGGCGCGGTCCGCCGGGTCAAGGGCGGCTGGGAGGCGACCGGCGAGCCCTGGGCCTACGACTCCGAGCGCTACTCCCGCATCGCCGGCGAGCGCCGGGCCGAGCAGGAGGCCATGCTCGGCTACCTGACCACGACCGAGTGCAGGGAGCACCACCTGCGCCGCCACCTCGACGACGACGCGGCCGGGCCCTGCGGCCGGTGCGACAACTGCACCGGTCATCACCGTTCGCCCGAGATCGCCACCGAGGCCGTGGAGGTCGCCCGGCAGACCCTGAGCAGGCCCGGCGTCACGGTCGAGGCACGCAGGCAGTGGCCGACCGGCCTCGGCGACCTGTCCGGCCGGATCAAGCCGGAGCTGGGCGCCGAGCCAGGCCGGGCGCTCGGGAGGCTGACCGACATCGGCTGGGGCAACCGGCTGCGCGAGCTGTTCAACGGCGCCGACGGGCCGATGGCCGACGACATGTTCAAGGCCGTGATCCAGGTGCTGTCCGCGTGGGACTGGCGTGAGCGGCCGGTGGCCGTGGTCAGTGTGCCCTCCTCGACGCGGCCGCAGCTCGTGCGCGGGTTCGCCGAGCGGCTCGCCCAGGTGGGGCGGCTGACCTACCTCGGCGAGCTGGGCTACCGCGCGGGTCCGCCCGGGCAGCAGTTCAACAGCGCCAAACGGGTGCAGGCGATCAGGGCGACCCTGGCCATGCCCAAGGAGCTCGGCGCGGCCGTGGCCCAGTGCGGCGGGCCGGTGCTGCTGGTCGACGACCGCGTCGACACCGGCTGGACGATGACCCTGGGCGCGGCCCTGGTGCGACACGCGGGCGCTCCCGCCGTGCTGCCCCTGGCACTCGCCACGACCTCCTGATCAGGCCACGCTCATCGTCACCAGGTCGCCGTCGGTAGACGTACGTGGTCTCGAACCCGCCGGGCTGGCCGCAGGTGCCGGGCGGGGTCCGGGTCGCGGTTCGCGGCGAGACCCGGGATCGGCGCGTGCGTGCCCGGGATCGACGGCGGCACCGGCGACGTCGGCACCTCACCTGCGCCGGGTCCGGTGCGGAAGCCTTGAAGCACCGCCACGGGGCTCAGCGCCTGGAGCACCGCGCGCCCACCTCCAGCACCCGGGCCGTGCAGAACGCCGCGGCCCGGCGTGCGGCCGCGGACGCGCTAGAGCCGAGGTCGCGCCCCCAGGTGCAGGATCGCCTTGGTGGCCAGCCGGCAACCGGAGGCCAGCGACTCGGCCGGGGGCTTGCCCGCCAGCCACGACGGCAGGAACCCGGCGCAGAACGCGTCGCCCGCACCCGTGCCGTCGACCATCCGGTCGACCGGATCGGCGGCCACCCGGATCGGGTCGGGGCGGCCGTTGCCGAACCACAGCGCGCCCTCGGAGTTCATCTTGATCACGACCTGCGGGAACCACGCGGTCAGCACCTTGGCCGCGGCCTCGGGGTCGTCGCGGCCGGTCAGCACCTTGGCCTGGTCGATGTTGGCGAACAGCAGCTTGGCGCCGCTGGTCCACTCGAGGAACGGCTCGGCGCCCGTGCGCTCCAGAGGGGCGGACGAGGCGCAGTCGACCGTGATCGACATGCCCGAACGGTGGGCCATGTCGAGCGCCGCCAGGCCCGCGTCGCGGGAACCCTCGTTGATCAGGGTGTAGCCCGACAGGTGCAGGTGGCCGCCGCCGTTGAACAGGTCACGCGGCAGGTCCTCCGGCGAGAGAGCCGCGTTGGCGCCCGGGTCGGAGAGCATCGTGCGCTCACCCTTGTGCGTGACGAGCACCACGCACGTGCCGGTCGGCCGCTCCGGATCCATCACGAGCCGCGCGTCGACGCCGTAGCCCATCAACTCCATGTCGCGGTTGCGCCCGGTGATGTCGGCGCCGCGGCGCCCGATGAAGGCCACCTCGGCCCCCTCGACCGCCAACCAGGACGCGATGTTCGCCCCGGAGCCGCCACCGTGCATGGTCACGACCGCCGGAGTGTCGCTGGCCCTGGCGAGTGCATAACGGGCGCGCGCGACCGCGTCGGTCATGAGATCGCCCACCACGACGACCCGCGTCATGATGCCACCACCTTGCTGCTGCCTACAGAACGAGCCTGGCCACGGCAAAACTAACAGCTTCCGGGCTGCTCGTGGGGCGGACCTCCGACACCGGGCATCAGTCGATGCACAAGCGTTGCCCAACGGACGGGCGGGTCTTGACATGTGGGCTCCGAGCTACCCTCAGGGTGTGGAGGCTCACTATCCCGCTCACTGGGAGGCCGACGTCGTCCTGGCCGACGGCGGCACCGCGCACGTGCGTCCGATCCGGCCCGCCGACGCCGACCGTTTGCGCGCCTTCTACTCTCGGCTGTCCGAAGAGACGATCTATTTCCGCTTCTTCGGGCCCAGGCCACGGCTGTCCGACAGGGAAGTGTCCTGGTTCACCAACGTCGACTACGTCGCCCGGGTCGCGCTGATCGCCACCATCGGCACCGAGATGGTCGCCGTCATCCGCTACGACAGGACCGGCCCGGGCGAGGCCGAGGTGGCCTTCCTCGTCGAGGACGCCCACCAGGGCAGGGGAGTGGCCTCGGTGCTGCTCGAACACCTGGCCGCCACCGCCCGCGAGCACGGCATCGAGCGGTTCGTCGCCGACGTGCTGCCCGCCAACATGAAGATGATGGGCGTGCTGCGGCAGGCCGGCTACACGGCCGAGAGCCGCTTCGCCGACGGCGTGGTCCGCATGACCCTCGACCTCACCCCGACCGACGTCTCGGCCGAGGTGACGACCTCGCGTGAGCACCGCGCCGAGGCCAGGTCCATCGGCAGGCTGCTCGCCCCCGGCTCCGTCGCGGTGATCGGCGCCTCCCGCGAGCCGGGCGGCGTCGGCCAGACCGTGCTGCGCAACCTGCTGGCCGCCGACTTCACCGGCCCCGTCTACCCGGTCCACCGCGAGGTGCGGGCGGTGGCCGGGGTGCGCGCCTACCCGAGTGTCACGGCCATCGACGACGAGGTGGACCTCGCCGTGGTGGCGGTGCCCGCCGAGAGCGTCGCCGACGTGGTCAAGGAATGCGCCGAGAAGGGCGTGCACGGCCTGGTCGTGGTCTCCTCGGGGTTCGGCGAGACCGGCGCGGAGGGGCGGGCCAGGCAGGACGAGCTGGCCCGCCTCGCGCGCGCCTACGGCCTGCGCATGGTCGGGCCCAACTGTCTCGGCATCGCCAACACCGACCCCGCGGTCAAACTCAACGCCACGCTGGCCGCCACCGTGCCGGGCCGGGGCCGTCTCGGCTTCTTCAGCCAGTCGGGCGCGCTCGGCATCGCGCTGCTCCAGCGGGTGGCCCAGCGCGGCATGGGCATCTCGTCGTTCGTCTCCGCGGGCAACCGGGCCGACGTGTCGGGCAACGACCTGCTGCAGTACTGGGAGGAGGACACCTCGACCGAGGTGATCCTGCTCTACCTGGAGTCGCTCGGCAATCCGCGCAAGTTCGCCCGCCTGGCCCGGCGGATCGCCCGCGAGAAGCCGATCGTGGTGGTCAAGAGCGGCGGCACTCCCGCCGGTCACTCCGCCCGCGAGCTCCGGCTGCCCGACTCGGCGATCAGCTCCCTGTTCGAGCAGGCCGGGCTGATCCGGGTCGACGACCTCATCCAGCTGTTCGACGTGGGGGAGCTGCTCGCCTTCCAGCCGCTGCCCGCCGGTCCCCGGGTCGGCCTGGTCACCAACTCCGACGCGCTCGGGCTGCTCGCCGCCGACGCCTGCGTCGCCGCCGGCCTGTCGCCGGGCACGCCGGCCAACCTCGGCCCCGAGGCCGGGGCCGCGGAGTTCGGGGCGGCTCTGGCCGGGCAACTGGCCTCCGACTCGGTGGACTCGGCGGTCGTGATCTACATGCCGCCCCTGCCGGGCGACGCCGACGACGTGGCGGCCGAGCTGCTGCGCGTGTCGGAGAGAGCGGGCAAGCCGGTGCTGGCCACCTTCCAGGGGCACAACGGGATGCATCCCTCGCTCCGGGTGGGCGTCACCCCCGCCCGGGGCTCCATCCCGTCCTATCCGGCGCCGGAGGAGGCCGTCAGGGCCCTGGCCCATGTGGTGCGTTACGCCTCGTGGCGCTCGCATCCCGTGGTCGCGCCGCCCCAGCTGGACGACATCGACACTGACCGCGCCCACGCCCTGGTCCTCCAGACCCTCGCCGCCATCACGGGCGAGCCCGCTCCCGGCGGCTCGTCCTCCGGCGGGGAAGCGTCGCGGGTGCCGGGGTCCTTCGCCGAGCCGGGACCGCCGGTCGAGGTGGACGCCGCCGAGTTGCTCTCCTGCTACGGCCTGAGCGTGTGGCCCGCCGAGGTGGTGGGCTCGCCCGAGGACGCGGTCGCGGCGGCCGAACGGATCGGCTGGCCGGTGGTGCTCAAGGTCGCCGATCCCGGCGCCGCGGGCCGGGCCGGCACCGTGCGCCTGGGCCTGGCCACGCCCGACAGCCTCCGGCACGCCTACTCCGAGTTCACCGAGCAGCTGGGGGCCGACGCGGAGCTGGCCGTGCAGTGCATGGCGCCCCAGCCGGCCGTCCCCACCGTGGTGGGCGTCATCGAGGACCCGGCGTTCGGGCCGGTCGTCTCGTTCGGGCTGGGCGAGGTGACCGCGCGCCTGCTGCTCGACCAGGGGTTCCGCCTGGCTCCGCTGACGCAGGAGGACGCCGCCGGCCTGGTGCGTTCCGTCCGCGCGGCCCCGCTCCTGTTCGGCGAGTACGGCTACCCGCCCGTGGCCGTCGGCGCCCTGGAGGACCTCCTGGTGCGTGTCGGCCGCATGGCCTCCGACCTGCCCGAGATGGCGAGGCTGGAGCTCGACCAGGTGCTGGTGGGCGAGTCCGAGGTGATCATCCTCGGCGCCCGGGTCACCCTCCGCACCCCGCCGGGCCCCCGCCTTGACGGTGGCCCGCGTCGGCTGGCCTGACCGGCGGCCCGAAAGCAGCCCCGAAAACCCGGCGGCCACCCCGGATGACTCCGGCAATCCTTGACTCCGGATATCGCGATGAGCAGACAAAAGACGTTATAGAGCGTTATGTGCGAGGGGTGAGGGCACTGCGCGCTCCTGGCAGGATGGACCCATGAGGGAAACCCGAGTCTCGGCCGCGGGCCTGCGTGAAGCGATCGAACGCAGCGGCTACTACCCCGACCTCGTCACCGATGCGGTCGAGTCCGCGCTGGGCAAGGAGGCCGTGACCGCTTTCGTGGTGCACCACGAGGCCACGTTCGACCCGGCGATGGAGGTGCGCAGGCACGTCACGGTCCTGGTGCTGTCGGCCACCAGGCTGCTGGTCTGCCACACCGACGAGCATCCGGCGGTCGAGGGCGTCTCGACCTCCTACGCCTCGACCACCACCGAGGCCGTCCGCCTGAGCCGGGTCCAGTCGGTCGCGGTCACCCGTGTCGTCCCCGACCCCGCCGCCTACGCCCCCGGCGTCCCTCCCACCGAGGTCACGCTCACCATCGGCTGGGGCGCGATCTCCCACGTCGACCTCGAGCCGGCCACCTGCGGCGACGAAAACTGCGAGGCCGACCACGGCTACACCGGCGCCATCACGGCCGACGACCTGTCGCTGCGGGTCAGCGAGGCCGCCGACGGTCCCGAAGCGGTCACCCACGTCCTCGCCTTCGCCAAGGCGCTCTCCGAGGCCACCGCCCGGGCCGCCGGCTGATCCGCGTCGCCACGGGTCCGGCGCCCCACCCCTCAGGGCGCCGGTGCGAACAGGGGCGCGGTTAAGCTCGGAGAATGGTCGAGAACGCGCCCCTCATTCCTGCCTACGGCGGCTCGTCGCTGGCGGACCTGCCCCGCTCCTTACTCGCCGCCCTGGGCCTCGACGAGCACAACGTGCTCGGCATCCAACCCGCCCAGCGCATCTGCCTGTTCCTCGTCGACGGCCTCGGAGCGGAGCTGCTGCGCGCCCACGCCGACGTGGCGCCGTTCCTCGCCTCCGCCGGGAGCACGACGCTCACCGCGGGCTTTCCCGCCACGACGGTCACCAGCCTGTGCTCGCTCGGCACCGGCCTGCCGCCGGGCGAGCACGGGATGATGGGGCTCATGCTGGCCGTTCCGGGCGCCGGCTACCTGTTCAACTGCCTGCGCTGGACGTTGCCCGACAAGATGGTCATGGACCCGCTCACCTGGCAGCCCGCCACCACGGTCTTCCAGCGCGCGGCGGCGGCCGGGATAGCGTCGAGCTACGTGGCCCCGGGGGCGTTCGAGGGCAGCGGCCTGACCGAGGCCGTCTACCGGGGCGTGCGCTACCTGGGCGCCGACCCCGTCGAGGAGCGCGTCGAGCGAGTACGCCAGGCGCTCCGCGAAGCCCCGGCGTACGTCACCGTCTACTACGGCGATCTCGACGCCGTCGGGCACATGACCGGATGGGGCAGCGAGGAATGGCTGCGACAGCTCGCGATCGTCGACCAGATGGCCGAGCGGCTCGCCGAGACGCTGCCCGGCGGCTCAGCCCTCTACGTCACCGCCGATCACGGCATGGTCAACGCGTCCGACAAGATCGAGGCCGACAGCGTGCCCGCGCTGACGCGAGGGGTGGCCATGCTGGGCGGCGAGGCCCGGGCGCGCCACGTCTACGCCGAGGACGGCGCCGCCGGCGAGGTGCTCGACGCGTGGCGCGAGACCCTGGCGGGCCGGGCGTGGGTGGTGTCCAGGCAGGAGGCCGTCGAATCCGGCTGGTTCGGGCCTCGGGTGCGGGCCGAGTGGCTGCCGCGCATCGGCGACGTCCTGGCCGTCCCCTACACCGATCTCGCCATCACCGCCCCCACCGTCCACCGGCTCGAGGCGGCCTTCACCGGCTACCACGGTTCGATGACCGCCGCCGAGCAGTACGTCCCGCTGCTGGAGGTATCCACCCGATGAGCCCGCTGATCACTCTCGCCGGCCTCGACGCGCTCCGCGACGCCACCGTGCTCGACGTGCGCTGGCGCCTCGGCGGCCCGCCGGGGATCGACCTCTACCGGGAGGGCCACCTGCCGGGGGCCGCCTACTGCGACCTCGACACCGACCTCGCGGCCCCGCCGGGCGGCGACGGCCGTCATCCGCTGCCGTCGGCGGCCGGCTTCGAGGACGCCATGCGGCGGCTCGGCGTCGACGACGACCGGCCCGTGGTGGTCTACGACGACGCGGGCTCCACCGTCGCCGCCAGGGCCTGGTGGACGCTGCGCTATTTCGGCCACCAGGACGTACGCGTGCTCGACGGCGGGCTGGCCGCCTGGACCGAGGCCGGCCGGCCGACGGCGAAGGAGGCCCCCGAGATCGTCCCGGGCGGCTTCACCGCCAGGCCGGGCGCGATGCCCGTGCTGACCGCAGACCAGGCGGGGGCGCTCGCCGGTGACGGGGTGCTGCTCGACGCCCGGGCCGCCGCCCGCTACCGCGGCGAGGTCGAGCCGGTCGACCCGGTCGCCGGCCACATCCCGGGCGCCGCCTGCGCGCCGACCACCGACAACCTCGGTCCCGACGGCAGGTTCCTGCCGCCTGAGGAGCTGCGGGCCCGCTTCCGCGAGCTCGGCGTGACCGAGGGCGTGGCGGCCGGAGCCTACTGCGGGTCCGGGGTGACCGCCGCCCATCAGGTGCTGGCGCTGGAGGTGGCGGGCCTGCCCGCCGCGCTCTACGTGGGCTCGTGGTCCAACTGGGTGGCCGACCCGGCCAGGCCGGTCGCGACCGGCTGATCGCCCGCGCCGAAACAGGCGAAGCCCAGCACCCCCGTCTTGGCCGCGGCCGACGCCAGGGCCGAGGCGGGCGGCCGGCCGGTGGCGAGCAACTCGTGGAACAACGTCATCACGGCCAGCGCGTCCTCGTCGCGCACCGGCACCATCCCGGCGACCACGCAGGTGGTGCCCCTGGCCAGGAATGTCCCGGCCAGCCCGAGCGGCGCGCCCTCGGCGGGCGTGCGGGCCATGCCCGAGTCGCACGCCGACAACACCACCAGCCGGGCCGTACGTGACAGCCCGAGCAGGTCGTAGGCCATGAGCGGGCCGTCCTCGAGCGTGATGGCCGACAGCAGCGGGCTGCGCGCGTGGAACACGCCGTGCGCGGCGAGGTGCAGCACGTCGGCCGTGGTCAGCGCGTCGAGCACGGCGCCGGTGCGCCCGGCCACCTCCCGACCGCGAGGATGGAGGGCGAGCACCCGGCCGACCTCGGCCCCGGCGTGGGCGAGGCCCGGCCCGGCCGCCGCGGCCACCACCGGCGGCGTGGACGGGACGGGCCCGTGCCGCCGCGCCGCCAGCCACGCGGTCGCGCCGGCGGCCACGCTCACCGGACGTTCGCTCAGGCACGGCAGCGCCCCCCAGGGCAGCGTGTGCAGCACCCCGGCGGGCACGACGACCACCGGCCGGTCACCCAGCTCGGCCTCGATCGGCCGCAGCAGCAACCGCTCCAGCTCCTCGGCCGCCGGCCCGACCAGCCCGCCCGCCCACGCGCCGTCGCCCAGGCTGCTCCTGCGCAGGGCGTAGCGCAGCTGGATGAGGGCCTCCGTGATCGGCCCCAGGCCGCCGAGCCGCCGCAGCACCATCCGCTCGCCGGTGATCACCACGGCGAGCAGCGAGGTGTCGTCGACGACGAACTCCACCAGCGCCCCCGGCCCCAGCGCGGCCCGCACCTGATCGGGGTCGGCCATGCCGCGGGCGTGCGCGGGAGCGGCCACCGCCCGCCAGCGCTCGGCCCAGTCGAACACCTCGGCCGGTGACCCGTCGCGCACCGCCAGGCTGAGCCCGAACGCCGCCAGCCGCTCTCCGGCCCGCGCCGCGTGCGCCCGTACAGACGGATCGTCGAGTGTGTCCATCTGGCTGCCGACCTCGGCCAGCCCGTCGCGCACCGCGCGGAACGCGCCCGTGACGTCCTCCTGCAGCGACGCCTCCAGCGCGAGCGCGTGCTGACGCACCGGCGCCGGGATCTGTGACACCTGCCCGAGGTGCCTGGCCTGCGCCTCCGAGGACAGGGAGGTCAGCCGCGCGCCCGCGGGCACCCATGGCGCGTGGGGCGGAACGTGGGACGTCAGGTGAGCCAGCTGGGCGGAGGCCATCGGGTGGTCGTCCACGGCCAGCGCCGTCTCGGCGGACAGGAGCCGGAGCGCGGCCGCGCTCGCCGCGAGAGCCGAGCCGGTCTCCAGCTCGTCGGCGCAGGCGACCAGCTCGGCCAGCAGCTCCGGCGAGGGACCTTCGAGCATGAGCCGGGCCCGCAAGGTCACCTCGTTGACCAGAGGCAGCCACGACACGCGGTCCTGGGCGGTCAGCTCGCGCTCGGCCCGCTCGGCCACGGCCAGCGCGCGCCGCGCGTCGCCCGTCAGCAGCTCCACCTGGGCGAGCTTGAGCCGCGCCTCCGCCAGCGCCACGAGCGCCCCGGATGCCTCGAGATCGGGCACGGCCAGGGTGAGCAGCTCCCTGGCCTCGCCCGGGAGGTGGGCGGCCAGCAGGGCGCCGGCGAAGTCGGCGCGCATCGTGGCCAGGCGCTCGGGGAAACCGAACAGGGCGTCCTCGGCCGCCCGGTAGTGGCCGAACGCGCCCGCGAGGTCGCCTCGCCGCACCGCGAGGAACGGCAGGTTGGCCGCGGCCAGACGGGCCAGGTGGTCGAGCCCGGCATGCCGGGCGATCTGCAGGCAGGCCGTGATGTCGCGCATCGCGGAGTCCCAGTCGCCGCGGTAGGCGTGCACCAGGCCGCGGTTGAGCAGGCCGCCCGCGAGGAACCTGCGGTCGTCGATGGTGCCGGGCGCCGCGACCAGCGCGTGCAGGGCGCGATCGCAGGAGGCGATGGCCTCCTGGTAGCGGCCCAGATGAGCGAGCGCCACGGCGCGCTGCGTGTCGAGCTTGGCCCGGTCGAGGGGCGAGAGGTAGGCCCAGGCCAGGGCGGCGATCCTGAGAGCCTGCAGGGGATGGCCGCGTTCGGTCCTGACCGTCACCAGGGAGAGCCTCGCCTGGGCGAGGCGCTCGCTGGGCGCCTTCGGGGTCGCGATGGCCCGTCGCAGGTGCCGCTCGGCGGCCTGGAGGTCGCCCAGCTCGCGCGCGCCGAGGGCCATCGCCCTGAGGGCGACCACGGCCGCCTCGACGTCGCCGCAGGCCTCGGCCGCGGACAGCACGGTGCGACCCGCGTACAGGGCCTGCTCGGGATCGACGATGGAACGCAGCACCGCCGCCTCGGCGGCCTGGACCAGCGGCTTGGTGTCGCCGGGTGCCCCGGCCGGAGGCGGCGGATGCGGGGAGCCGACAGGAACAGGGGGACGCCGTCCGGAGGCGGCGCCGGATCCCCTGTCTCTGCTTCTGGTCATGGGCGGATGCGTACCCACCGGGTCTGGACCGGCGCGTGGCCAGGACGATGGCACACCACACTGAGCCAGCCCGGAGGCAGGCCGGTGGCCGCGAACTGGCCGGTGCGCGCGAGACGCCTCGTGAGCGTCAGGTGAGGGGTCCGGACATCGACGTGGGTGCCTTCTCCCGGATGCGGGACGACCTGCCCCGCCACGTCGATGAGCCCGTCGCCCACCGTCACCTCCAGGTCGAAGGTGAGGCCGGCCGCGACGAAGCGGACCAGATGGCAACCGTCGGTGCCTCGTACGCCGTGGGGCGCGGCGCATTCGGCGGGCGCGGCGGTCACCGCTTGAGGAACCCGAAGCCCATAGGCATCGCGTGCGGCAGCGGAAACATGCCCGGGAATCGGGTCGTTCCCGGCGGCGAGCCGGAGCGCCGCCAGGAAGTACTCGTCGTTGATCATTGCACCGTCTCCTGTAGTGAGATCAGGGTGCGCAGCTTTTCCAGGCACCGCGTTCTGGTTGGGCCCACGCTGCCAATAGGCACGCCCAGACGCAGTGCAACCTGCTGGTATCCAAGATCCGTCGCGACCAGCTGGAGCAGTGTGCGGCATGGCTCGTGCAGGGTGGAGACCGTCCTCCAGAGCATGCGGCTGCTGTCGGCCTCCAAGACGGCCGCCGCTGGATCAGAGTCGAGTGCGACGTCGAAGTAAGGCGCTCGGGGGAGCTCCTTCCTGAGGATCAGAAGCGCTTCGCGGCGGGTGGTCGTCGCCAGCCACGCGCCAACGCCTGATGGTTCTCTGATGTCATGGAGGTGTTCGAGCAGGCGCAGCCACGCTCCCTGGACCGCGTCCGCCGCATCGGCCTCGGTCAGCCCGCACACCCGGGCGACTGCCCACATGCGCGGCCCGTACCTCGACTCGAGCTCATCCCAGGCCGTCTGGTCGTCGTCGGCCGCTGCCTTGAGCAACTCCGCCGGATCGCGTGGCTCCTGCATGCGGCCTCCTTCGCCCGGGCTCACCAGGAGGCCACGCTGCCTCCTCGTGATCAGCCAAGGACTGAGCGTAAACTCTACAGACTCGACGGGACGAGAACTCCCAGATCGGCAATTTGCCGGGCCCCCTCCGGGGTCGAGCACCTGTGCCGCCGCCTCCCGCACCGGCCCGCTCCTCGCCGCGTCGGCGATCGCGCCAGCGACCAGGGCGGTCGCGAAGGACGTGCCGCTCCACGCGGCGTAGCCGCCGAACTCGTCGCGCTCCAGGAAACTGCTGGTCAGCCAGGTGCCACGCGCGCACGCGTCGACCCACGAGCCGTACGCGGAGAAGGGGGCCAGGCGCTCCTCGGCCTCGTCGCCGACGCCCTGCCCGTCGAGCACCCGGCACACGCTCAGCGCCGCGCCCGGCGCACCAGGATGCCGGCGAGGAAGGTGCCGTGGCCGGCCTGGTCGCTCCCGGTCACCTCCTCGTCCGTCTCGCTGAACCAGTCGCTGTCCGTCCACCACGGATGCGGGGCGACCGTCTCTGGCGATCTCGCAGACGTCGGCGCCGGACGACAGATGGATCACGCAGACGCCGTCGGCCTCGGAGACCGCCTGGGTCCAGCGCGACGCGGCGGACAGCGCGCCACGGTCGGTCAAGATCTGGCCCGGCCGGATGAGCGACGCGCCGACAGGTTCGATGTCCATGAGCGGGTATCCATCCGCGCCCGGCCCTGTGTCACGCGTCACTGCCGCAACAACTTGGTATGGCCCCCCTCTGGTGTCCGATTGCGACCGACGGTAGTCTCTCCCTAGTCACTTGTGATCATCCCAGGACGAGGCCGTTGGGGAAGGCGCACCTCGTACCGATCGGGAGGTCCGGTGTCTGCTCGTGGCGTGATCTACGTCCACTCGGCTCAGCCCGCGCTGTGCCCTCATATCGAATGGGCGGTCGCGGGTGTTCTTGGCGTACCCGTGGACTTGACGTGGACGCCGCAACCCGCCGCGCCCAACGTGGTGCGAGCGCAGGCGGAGTGGGAAGGCCGTCCCGGTGTCGCGGCGGCCATCACCTCTTCCCTCATGGGCTGGCAGCGCATCCGCTTCGAGATCACCGAGGACGCCTCGCCGGGCGTCGACGGTTCCCGCCACGCCTACACGCCGACGCTCGGCGCGTTCAGCGCCGTCATCGGGGTGGCGGGCGACATCATGGTGCCCGAAGACCGGCTCCGCACCGCGATGCTGATGGCCGCCCAGGGGCGGTGCGTGCTGGAGGACGAGCTCGACAAACTGCTCGGCAAGCCCTGGGACGAGGAGCTGGAGCCGTTCAGATACGCGGGCGACGGCGCGCCGGTCCGCTGGCTGCACGCCGCCGTCTGACCTCCCCCGGCCCCCGGACAGCGAAAGGGTCCCGCACCGAACCTCGGTGCGGGACCCTTTCGGCAGCTCTTACAGCGGGATGTTGCCGTGGGCGCCCCTGGCGGGGGTGGCCTGGGCGAGCACCTTGGCGATCGCGCCGCGCGTCTCGCGCGGGTCGATGACCTCGTCGATCACGCCCAGCTCATGTGCCCGGCTGAGCCCGCCGGCCAGCTTCTCGTGCTCGCGCGCCAGCCGCTGCTCCAGCTCGGCCCGCTCCTCCTCGGGCGCCGCCGCCAGATCGCGCCGCTTGAGGATGCGCACCGCGGCGACCGCGCCCATGACCGCGATCTCGGCCGTCGGCCACGCGAACACCTTGGTGGCGCCCAGCGAGCGGGAGTTCATCGCGATGTACGCCCCGCCGTAGGCCTTGCGCGTGACCAGCGTGACACGCGGCACCGACGCCTCGGCGAACGCGTGCAGCAGCTTGGCGCCGCGCCGGACCACGCCGTCGTGCTCCTGCCCGACCCCGGGCAGATAACCCGGAACGTCCACGAGGACAACCAACGGCACTCCGAACGCGTCACACATACGAACGAAGCGAGCGGCTTTCTCGGCGGACGTGGCGTCGAGGCAGCCGCCGAGCCGCATCGGGTTGTTGGCGATCACACCGACCGTCCGGCCACCGAGGCGGCCCAGCGACGTGACGATGTTCGGCGCCCACTTGGGGTGCAGCTCGATGCCCGGCTCGTCGAGCAGGCCGTTGACCAGCGGCTTGACGTCGTAGGCGCGGCGCGCCGACTCCGGCAGCAGGCTGGAGAAGTCGATCTCGTCGGTGTCGGAGGCCCGCACCCGGCCCTGGTGGCCGAGCAGCGAGGCCAGCTGGCGTGCCCGCAGCAGGGCATCGGTCTCGGTCTTGGTGACGATGTGCACGACGCCGCTGCGCTTGCTGTGCGGCTCGGGGCCGCCCAGGGCCGCGCTGGAGACCTCCTCGCCGGTGACGCTGCGGACCACGTCGGGCCCGGTGACGAAGATGCGGCCGGAGTCGGCCAGGATCACCAGATCGGTGAGCGCGGGGCCGTAGGCGGCGCCACCGGCCGCCGCGCCGACGACCACCGAGATCTGCGGCACCACGCCGGAGGCCTTGGTCATCGAGGCGAAGACCCGGCCGACGGCGTGCAGCGACTCGACGCCTTCGGCGAGTCGCGCACCGCCGGAGTGCCAGATCCCGATGACCGGCACCCGTTCACGGACGGCCACGTCATAGGCGTGCACGATGTGCTCGCAGCCCTCGCTGCCCATCGCGCCGCCCTGGAAGCGGGCGTCACTGCAGAACGCGACGACGGGAACACCCTCGACGCGGCCCATGGCGGCGAGCACGCCGCTCTTGTCCTCAGGAGTGATCAGCCGCAGCGACCCCTCGTCGAGCAGCGCGGACAGGCGGACGACGGGATCGCGGGGATCCACGGGCTCCTGATCGGAGCCGGAGGTCACCACCCGGTTGTCGAGTACGGTCATTCAGGCTCCCTTAAAGACGACGGTCGCGTTGTGGCCGCCGAATCCGAACGAGTTGTTCACCGCGGCGATGTCGCCCTCGGGCAGCCTGCGGTTGGCGCCGTAGACGAGATCCACCTCGATGCCGTCGTCGAGGTTGTCCAGGTTGATGGTGGCGGGCACGACACGGTCGTGCAGCGCCTTGATCGTGAAGACCGACTCGATGCCGCCCGCGCCGCCCAGCAGATGGCCGGTCATGGACTTGGTCGAGGTGACCAGTGGATGGGTGCCGATGGCCTTGGCGACCGCCTTGACCTCGATCACGTCTCCGGCGGGGGTCGAGGTGGCGTGCGCGTTGACGTGCTTGACGTCGAGGCCGGTGATGTCGGCGTCGTTGAGCGCCTGGGTCATCGCCATGATGATGCCCCGGCCCTCGGGCTCGGGCTGGGTGATGTGGTGGGAGTCGGCGGAGTAGCCGACGCCCGAGGCGTAGGCGTAGATGCGGGCGCCGCGCGCCCTGGCGAACTCCTCGGACTCCAGCACGATGATGCCGGCGCCCTCGCCGAGCACGAACCCGTCACGGTCGCGGTCCCACGGCCTGGACGCCCCGGCGGGGTCGTCGTTGCGGGTCGACATGGCCCGCGCGGCGGCGAAGGCCGCCACGTTGAGCCCGTGGATCGCGGCCTCGGTGCCGCCGGCGACGACGACGTCGGCGCGGCCGGACCTGATCATGTCCATCGCGTAGCCGATGGCCTCGGCGCCGGAGGCGCAGGCGGACACGGTGGCGTGCACGCCGGCCTGAGCGCCGCGGTCGAGCCCGATCCAGGCGGCCGGGCCGTTGGGCATGAGCATCGGCACCGTGAAGGGCGAGAGGCGGTTCCAGCCCCGCTCCTTGTAGGTGTCGTAGGCGGACAGGGTGGTGTTGATGCCACCGATGCCGCTGGACACCACGACGCCGAGGCGCTCGGGCGCCACCTCGGGAGCGCCCGCGTCCTGCCACGCCTCGCGCGCCGCGACCATGGCGAACTGCTCGCTGCGGTCGAGCCGGCGGGCTTCCGGCCTGGGCAGCACCTCGGCCGGGTCGACTGCGGCCGTCCCCGCGAACTTCACGGGGACGGTGTCGACCCAGTCCTCGGTGATGGTCGTGACACCCGACTGACCGGCGAGGAGCGCCGACCAGGTCGAGGTGACGTCTCCACCGACGGGCGTCGTCGCGCCAAGCCCGGTGACGACGACACGTACCCGGTTCGCACTCACGTTTTCGCGCTCCTTGTCGATCAGGGGAGTTGCTTCAGTTCTGGATGAAGGTGAGGACGTCCTTGACCGTCTTCAGGTTCTTGAGCTGGTCGTCGGGAATCTCGACGCCGAACTCGTCCTGGGCGGCCACGGCGATCTCGACCATGGACAGGGAGTCGATGTCGAGGTCGTCCACGAAGCTCTTCTCGGGGGTGACCTCGGTCGCCGGAATGCCGGTGATCTCGTTGATGATCTTGCCGAGGCCCTCGAGGATCTCCTGCTCGGTGGCAGCCATGTCGCTGGTTCTCCTTAGATTTTCTTCTGGATTCTGTACGGCTCCAGCCGTACAAGCTGTGATGGATACGGCGGGAGCCGTATCGGATCCTACGGAATCTCGATCACTTGACCCGCATAGGTGAGCCCTGCGCCGAAGCCCAGGATGAGCGCGAGCTGGCCCGAGCGGACCTCGCCGCGCTCCAGCATGCGCGACAGCGCGAGCGGGATCGACGCGGCGGAGGTGTTGCCCGCCGTGACGATGTCACGTGCGACGACCGCGTTGTCGGCGCCGATCTTGCGCGCGATCGCCTCGATGATGCGCAGGTTGGCCTGGTGCGGGACGAACGCCGCCAGCTCCGACGGATCGACCCCGGCCCGCTCGCAGGCCTGCCTGGCCACCGGGTGCAGCGCGGTGGTGGCCCAGCGGAACACGGTCTGCCCCTCCTGGTGGAGGAAGGTGTCGCGGGCGTTGATGATGATCGCGTCGGACTTGTCGCCCGAGCTGCCCCAGACCACCGGGCCGATGCCGGGTGTGTCGGCGGGGCCCACCACCGCGGCTCCGGCGCCGTCGGCGAAGATCACGGCGGTGGAGCGGTCGGTCCAGTCGATCCACTGCGATAGCTTCTCGGCGCCGATGACCAGCACGTGCTTCGCCGAGCCGGCGCGGATCGCGGAGCTGGCGACGCCGAGCGCGAAGCAGAAGCCGGCGCAGGCGGCGTTGACGTCGAACGCGCCGGGCGACTTGATGCCGAGGCGGTGGGCCACGATGGCCGCGGCGTTGGGGATCTGCGTCTCCAGCGTGCAGGTGGCGACGATGACCAGGTCGATGTCGGAGGCGGACAGGCCGCTCGCGGCCAGGGCCTTGCCGCCGGCCTGCGTGGCCATGTCCTCGACGGACTCGGCCGCGCCGGCGATCTTGCGTTCCTTGATGCCGACCCGCGACTGGATCCACTCGTCGTTGGTCTCGATGGTCTTGGCCAGGTCGTCGTTGGTGACGACGTTGGCGGGCTGGTAGTGGCCGAGGGCCAGCACCTTCGCGCCCGGGGCGATGTCGGGGATCCTCACTTGATCAGCTCCCTGGCCGCGTCGAGGTCGTCGGGGTTCTTCAGCGCCAGGGTCTGGATGCCCCGAAGCCCGCGCTTGGCCAGGCCGGTCAGAGTGCCGCCGGGCAGTAGCTCGATCATCGTGGTGACGCCCAGCTCGGCCATGGTGGCCATGCAGGAGTCCCACCTGACGGGGTTGCGCACCTGCTTGACCAGGCGCTCGACGAGGTCGGCGCCGCTGGTGACGATCTGGCCGTCGGCGTTGGACAGCAGCTTGATCCGCGGGTCGGCGGGGGTGACGGACTGGGCGGCCTCGCGCAGGTAGGCGACGGCCGGCTCCATGTGCACCGTGTGGAAGGCGCCCGCCACGGAGAGCGGGATGAGCCGGGCGCGGGCGGGGGCGTCGTCCTTGAACGCGGTGAGCTGCTCCAGAGTGCCGCCCGCGACGATCTGGCCGGCGCCGTTGATGTTGGCCGGGGTCAGCCCGTGCCTGTCGATCGCGGCCAGGACCTCGGCCTCGTCGCCGCCGAGCACGGCGGTCATGCCGGTCTGGGTGGTCGTGGCGGCCTTGGCCATGGCCTGGGCCCGCTCCCGGACCAGGGCCAGCGCCTGCTCGGTGGTCAGCGCCCCGGCCAGCGCGGCCGCGGCGAACTCGCCGACGCTGTGGCCGGCGAGCAGGTCGGGCGTCACGCCGAGCGCCTCGGCGGACGCCAGCGCGGCGGCCACCAGCAGGGGCTGCGCGACGGCGGTGTCACGGATCTCGTCGGCTCCGGCGGTCGTGCCGTAGGCGATCAGGTCGAGACCGACGACCTCGGACCAGGCGGCCAGCCGGTCGGCGAAACCGGGCAGCTCGAGCCATGGACCGAGGAATCCTGGGGTCTGGGCACCTTGGCCCGGAGCGACGAGTACAAGCACGAAATCCACCATGCCCTGTAGAGGTTCGACACGCGGATAAGGATCCGCACGAACTTTGTCCGTACTGTTTTGTAGGAAGCCTACAATGGGGGTTTCGGGCGAGTTACGTTAGGGCGCGCCAGGTTACGGCGCTCTCCGCAAGCCTGCCCAGAATGAGCCCGACCTGGAGGGTGAAGGCCGATCGGCCCTCGGTCGGCTGGTAGCCGGTGAGCTCGGTGATCTTCTTGAGACGGTAGCGCACCGTGTTCGGATGCACGAACAGCAGCCGGGCGGTGGCCTCCAGTGACGTGCCCTGCTCCAGGTAGGTGGCCAGCGTGTCGAGCAGCGGGGTGCCGGCCAGCGGCAGGTAGACGTTCTCGACGAGCTGCTGCCTGGCGTCCTCGTCGCCGTCGAGCGCCCGCTCGGCCAGCAGGTCGTCGGCGTGCACCGGCCGGGGCGCGTCGGGCCAGCCCGACGACGCCTTCAGCCCGGCCAGCGCGGCCCTGGCGGACCGGGCGGCGGCGTGCAGGTCGGGCACCTCGGGCCCGATCACGATCGAACCCTGCCCGAACCTGGCCACGACCTGGCGGGCGGCCTCGTTGACGCTGCCCGCGCCGCCCACGATCACGATCAGCCGGTCGGCCTGGACCCCGGCGAGCAGGTCCATGCCGATGCGGCGGCCCTTCTCCCGCAGCCCGTCGATCACCGTGCCGGGATCCTCGTCGGGCGCGTGACCGGCGATCACCACCACGGGGGAGGAGGTCCAGCCGAGCGCCGCGGCCCAGGAGTGCAGGCCGTCGTCCACCTCCCCGCGCACCAGCGCGTCGACGATCAGCGCCTCCAGCCGGGAGTCCCACGAGCCCCTGGCCTCGGCCTCGCGGGCGTAGACGTGCGCGGCGGCGAAGGCCACGTCGCGGGTGTAGCGCAACATGGCCTGCTGGAGCTGGTCCTCGCCGCCCGGCGCGGCCAGCTGGTCGGTCTGCGCCTCGACGACCTCGACCACGATGCGGACGATGTCGACGGTCTGCTGCAGCGAGATGGACCGCTTGAGCTCGCGCGGCGCGGTGCCGAAGAACTCGATGCTGGGCGTGGGCCGGTCCTCGCCCGCGTGCTGGAACCACTCCACGAACGCGGCGATGCCGGCCTGGGCCACCAGGCCCACCCACGAGCGGTCCTCGGCGCTGAGCGCGCGGAACCACGGCAGTTGCTCGTCCATGCGGGCCATGGCCGCCGTGCCGAGCGAGCCCATGGCGCGCTCCAGCCTTCGGGTGGTGTCCGCCCGGATCCGGTCTGTCACGTCTCCTAGAGTGCCAGGTCCGGTCAGATGACCGCGACGGCGGTGATCAGGCCGATCGCCACGTGGGTGACCGCGAGCAGCCGCGAACCCGGCTGCAGCTCGGGCTCCTTGACCAGGTCGCGGACCGAGATGCCCACCACCCTGTCGAAGACGAGCATGGCCACGGTCTGCACGACGATGCCGACCAGGCCGAAGACCGCGGTGCCCGCCAGCCCCTCGGTCAGCCGGCCGCCGGAGGACCAGATCGAGGCCGCCACGATGAGCCCCACCGCGGCCAGCGCCGAGGTGGCGAGCAGGGTGGCGTTGGGATTGCGCTCGCTGCGGATGACCGTGCTCAGCTTGCCCGGGGTGGCGAGGTCGATCACGTAGAAGCCGATTATCAGCAGGACCACGCCGACGGCGGCATAGGCGGCGATGGCGCCCGCGCCGCGGGCGAGGGTTTCCAGCAGGGTCATGATCGCTCGATTCGGTGAGGTACGAAGGACGAGGTGTCGTCGGTGATGAGGCCGGTCGTCTCCCGTATGCCGAGTCCGGCGGCCTCGTCGGCGACCATCCAGGCGCCGAGCACGGGCCGCTGGCCGTCGAAGTCGGGCAGGGCCTCGAAGCCCTGGAAGACGAACCCCTCCTGGCCGTAGGAGCCGGCGGTCTCCTGGGCGCCGGCGGGCGTGACGATGCGCATCGAGGCGCCCTCCCGGCCGAGCAGGGGCTTGGAGATGTAGGAGGTCAGCTCGCGGGGGCCGTCGAGGTAGGCGGGCAGCAGGTTGGGGTGGCCGGGGAACAGCTCCCACAGGATCGCCAGCAGCGCCTTGTTGGACAGCAGCGCCTTCCACAGCGGCTCGATCCAGGTCGCGTGCCGCACGGCGTGTCGCCCGAACGCGTCGGCCAGCATCCACTCCCACGGGTAGAGCTTGAACGCCGAGCGGATCATCCGCCCTTCGAGGTCGACGAAGCGGCGGTTGAGCTCGTCCCAGCCGATGTCCTCCATGGCGATGGCGGCGGTGGCCAGCCCGGCCTGCTCGGCGGTCTCCTGGAGGTAGGCCAGGGTCATCGCCTCCTCGCCGGTCTCGTCCATGTTGGTCCAGGCGAAGTAGGTGGGCCCGGCGGGCAGTGACAGCTCGGCCCAGCGGTCGATGAGCCGTTCGTGGACGGAGTTCCACTGGTCGTCGTCCGGGTGAGTGTCCTTCAGCCAGAACCACTGCACCACTGAGGATTCGACCAGCGAGGTCGGCGTGTCGGCGTTGTACTCCAGGAGCTTGGCCGGGCCGGCGCCGTCGTAACGCAGGTCGAAGCGGGCGTAGAGGTGGGGATCGCGCCGCTGCCACGACCGGGCGACGTCGTCGGCGGCCCAGTCGGGGATGGCCAGGTCGGCGAAGCGGCCGGCCGAGACGACGTGCTCGGCGGCCTGCAGGCACATCGCGTGCAGCTCCTCGACCTGCGACTCCAGCGCCTCCACCTCGTCCATGGAGAAGACGTAGTGGACCGACTCGTCCCAGTAGGGGCGGCTCAGCCCCTCGGGGTGGGCCGCGCGATGGTAGGCGAGGCCCTGAGCCTCGATGATCTTGTCCCAGTCGTCCCTGGGCGCTCCGTGCTCGCGCCGCACCCGTCAGCCTCCGCCGCTCCAGCGGCTGCCGAAGCCGCCGCGCTGGATGTCACGGCCGCCGCGTGAGGAGATGTTGACGTCGGAGGGGCGCAGACTGGTGCCGCCGCGCACGCGGGTGCCGACCCGGTTGCCGCCGTAGTACCAGTGATAGGCGCCGCGCGAGCCGACGTAGTAGTGGGCGTTGCCGTCGTCGTCGTCGCAGTAGGACTCGTCGACGACCGCGTAGGAGCCGTCGTCCAGCCGGTCGTTCATGTCGACGCAGTCGGCGGAGACCTCCTCACTGCTCTGCGTGGCCGAGCAGAACCCGACCACCATGACCGAAACGACGCCGATGACGGTCAGCGTGATCACCCGGGACGACTTGGAGCGTCCCGGTTTGGGCGATCTCCCGGCCGGTCTCGGAGGGCCAGGAGGCCCAGGGGGGCCCGGCGGCCTCGGGGGCGGCGCCGGTGGCGAAGGGTATCCCATGACAAGCCTGCTTTCATTGACCGGTGAGCCTATCGCCGCCGTTCCCGCCCCATCAATCCGCAGGGGAGGATGAAACGCCCATGACACCCGTCGAGGCGCTCCGTCAGATCGCCTTCCTGCTGGAGCGGGCGGGCGAGCCGGCCTACCGCGTGCGCGCCTTCCGCCGCGCCGCCGCCGTCGTCGCCGACCTGCCCCACGAGGAGCTGGTACGGCTCGCGGACGCGGGCGGCCTGGCCGACCTGCCCGGCATCGGCAAGGTGACGGCCCTGGCGGTCACCGAGGCGCTGGCCGGGCAGGTGCCGACCTACCTGCGCAGGATGCGGGCCACCGAGGGAGCCGACCTCGACGACGAGACGGCGGCCCTGAGAGCGGCGCTCAAGGGCGACCTGCACGGCCACTCCGACTGGTCGGACGGCGGCTCGCCGATCGAGGAGATGGCCGAGGCGGCCCGGGCGCTCGGCCACGAATACTGGGCGCTGACCGACCACTCCCCGCGCCTGACCATCGCCAACGGACTGTCGGCCGCCCGGCTGAGGCGGCAGCTCGACGAGGTGGACCGGCTCAACGAACGGCTGGCGCCGTTCCGGATCCTGACCGGCGCCGAGGTCGACATCAACCTCGACGGCACGCTCGACCAGGAGCCCGAGCTGCTGGAGCGGCTGGACGTGGTGGTGGCCAGCGTGCATTCGAAGCTGCGGATGAACCGCTACGAGATGACCCGCAGGATGGTGACGGCGATCGCCGACCCGAACGTCGACGTGCTCGGCCACTGCACCGGGCGGATCGTCCAGGGCGGCACCAAGCGGGGCGGGCGCAGGCCCGAGTCGGAGTTCGACGCCGAGCTGGTCTTCGAGGCCTGCCGCCGGTTCGGCGTGGCCGTCGAGATCAACTCCCGGCCCGACCGCCTGGACCCGCCGAAGCGGCTGATGCGGCTGGCCTACGAGATGGGCTGCGACTTCGCGATCGACTCCGACGCGCACGCGCCGGGCCAGCTCGACTGGCAGCGGTTCGGCTGCGAGCGGGCCGCCCGGTGCGGCATCGAGGCCGCGCGGGTGGTCAACACCTGGCCGCTCGACGAGCTGCTGGCCTGGACGCGGTGACAGGGCCTGTGGCCGTGGCGTGAGACCCCCGTGGCGCGCGGGTGAGGAGCGCCTGCCGGGCGCGGTGACAGCCGGCCGATTGTCGGTGGCTCCGCGTACCGTCCCGGTTGTGAACCGTACCGATCGGCTCTACGCGCTTGTCGAGGACCTGCGCGCGATCTCCCCCCGATGCCGTTCCGCGCGCGAGCTCGCCAAGCGGTTCGAGGTGAGCGTGCGCACGATCGAGCGCGACATCACCGCTCTGCAGGAGTCGGGGGTGCCGATCTACGCCGAGCCGGGGCGCACGGGCGGATACGCGATCGACAAGAAGATGTCGCTGCCGCCGCTCAACTTCACGCCGGCCGAGGCCGTGGCCATCGCGGTGGCGCTCAGCCGGGCCGGCGACCAGCCGTTCGCCCGGCAGGCGCGCAGCGCGTTACGCAAGGTCGTGGCCGCCATGCCGGGGCCCGAGGGCGAGCTGGCCCGAGAGCTCGCCCGCCGCGTCATGATGGTCGCCGAGCCCGCAGAGCCGGGCACCGGCGTCCAGCCGCTCGGAGCCGAGGGCATCTCGCGCGCCATCGAGGACGCGTTGCAGCGCCGACGGGTCCTCAGGATCGACTACACCGACGCCAAGGGCGCGCTGACCTCGCGCGACGTCGAGCCCGGCGTGTTCCTGGGCGGCCGTGGCGGCTTCTGGTATCTCGTGGCGTGGTGCCGGCTCCGCGACGACGTGCGCGTCTTCCGCCTCGACCGCATCGCCGCGGCCGTGGTCACCGCCGAGCGCTGCCCCGACCGGCCGGTCGAGAGGTTCGCCACCGACGTGCCCGAGATGCTCGTGCACGGCGCCGTGCTCGATTAGTCGACGCTCGATCATTCATTCGAAAACACCGACATAGGGTTGTCGCCTCGCCGTTGGATCGTTGTCGTGTTCGACGACCCGGAGACGACTCCGCCCACCTGAAGGACACGCGGGCGGCCTCTTCGGGATCTTCCGCCGGAGGTCATGACCGGCGGTGGGCCCGCGCGGGCGCCTTCCCCGCCGGCCGGGCTCACGGACGGGGCCGCCCGCGAGCGGTCGCCCTCCCTGGACTCGCCGCCGACCGCCGAGCGGCGGCGCGTCCAGGGCTCCCGTCTAGAACGCGGCCTTCGCCAGCCACCGATCGAGCAGGTCGCGGTCGCCGAAGACGGCCAGCGTGCCGGCGAAGCCCCGGCCGTACATCATGAGCAGCAGGTCCGCGACCGGGCCACGGACCGCGACGTCGCACTTGGCGTGGCCGTGTTCCCAGCTGACGCGGCCAGCGGGGCCCTGCGCGATGGTCCACTCGCCGTCGGCGTCGGTCGCGTGCAGGTGAATCGTGGCGCCTTCCGCCCCGGCCTCGGCCAGGCGGCGGGTGACCCACCGGGCGTGCGGCAGGTTGCCGAGGAACTCGTCGATCCCGTCGATCGCCACCGCCTCCGGCACCTCCGGCTCCAGGCCGAGCGCGAGCTCGGCGTCGACGCGGTGGATCACCAGCTCGTACGCCATCCGCCGCGACCAGTACGCGGCCGACTGGTCGCCGCCCCACGACCACACCGGCGTGGCCGGATCGGTCGCCCGGAGCGTGGCCGAAAGCTCGGCGGCCCCGGCCGCCAGCCACGCGGCGTCACCGCTCTCACCCGGCGCCAGGCCGTTGGGCACGTCGCGCGACCAGATCGGCTCCCTGGCGCGGGTCTTCAGAATATGGACCACCCAGCGGTGGGTCGTGCCGACATGGGTGATCAGCTCGGCCAGCGTCCAGCCGGGACAGCTGGGCACCGGCGTGTCCTGGGCGGCGCCGGTGACCAGCTCGACGAGGCGGGCGGCCTCGCTCTCCACGAGTGCGCAGTAGTCCGTCACGCGCCCGAGACTAGATCAGGCGGCGGCGCAGGAGGCAGCCCGGTTCGGCATCGTGCCCTTGAGCAGGAAGGAGTTGACCATGCCCTGGATGCACTTGTTGCCCGAACTGTAGGAGCCGTGGCCCTCGCCCTCGTAGGTGAGCAGGGTCGCGTTCCCGAGCTGCCTGGTCAGCCGGGGAGCCCACTGGTAGGGAGTCGCCGGGTCGCCCTTGCCGCCGACCACCAGGATCGGCGCCGAGCCCTTGGCGTTCACCTGCCTGGCCTGATCGCTGCCCGCGGCCGGCCAGAATGTGCAGATGCCACCCGCGCCCTCGCTGCCGAACAACGGCGAGATCTTGATCGCTTCCTTCCAGGTGCGCGTCAGCTCGGCCTCGTCGGGCCGCTCGGCGGAGTCCACGCAGGTGATCGCCGGGAAACTGGACATCTGGGTGGTGTAGGTGCCGTCCTTGGAGCGGCCGGTGTAGGAGTCGGCCAGGTAGATCAGCGCGTCGCCGTGTCCCTTGACCGCCCGGGCGAGCGCGGTCTCCAGGAACGGCCAGGTCATCTCGGAGTAGAGGGCCGCCGCGAGGCCGGTGGCGGCCAGGCCCTGGGTGAGCCTGCGGCCGTCGACCGGCAGCGGCTTGCCCACCAGCCCGTTCATCAGCCGCATGACGGTCGCGTCGGCGGCCTTCACGCTCGCGCCGAGCTCGCAGCCCTGCTTGACGCAGTCCTTCAGGAAGCTCTCGTACGCCTGCTGGAAGCCCCTGGTCTGTGCCAGGGTGCGCTGCCTGAACGTGACCGCCGGGTCGAGCGGGGCGTCGAGCACCATCCGGCCGACCTTCTTCGGGAACTCGGTGGCGTAGACCGCGCCGAGCTGGGTGCCGTACGACATGCCGAGGTAGTTGAGCTTGGCGTCGCCGAGCGCGGCGCGCAGCCGGTCCATGTCGCGGGCGGCGTTGACGGTGCCGACGTACGGCAGCAGCCGGCTCGCGTCACGCTTGCAGAGCTCGGCGAACCTCTGGTTGGCGGCCCGCACCGCGGCGCGGGTCGTCTCGTTGGGCGGCAGCGTGTCGAGCTCCATGTACGCGTCCATGTCCGCGTTGTCGCCGCAGCGCACCCCCGAGCTGCGGTCGACGCCGCGCGGGTCGAAGCTGACCAGGTCGTAGCGGCTGCGCAGGGTGCCGAACATCTTGGCGGCCTGGTCGAGGGTGTCGACGCCGGAGCCGCCCGGGCCGCCGAAGTTGAACACCAGCGAGCCCAGGCGCCTGCTCTGGTCTCTGGCCGCGACTTTGATCAACGCCAGGTCGATCGTGCCGAGGTCGGGGTTGGCGTAGTCGAGCGGCACGGTGAGCTTGCCGCACCTGATGCCGGGGTCCTCGCGGGCGGGTTTCTGCCCGTCGGGGCGCACGATGTCGGTGCACGGGCCCCAGGAGATGGGGTCGACGGCGACGCCTTTGGGCTCGGTGTCGGGCGTCGCCGGGCTCACACAGGCGGTGGCGGACACGGCCAGCGTGGCGGCGGCAAGGACATGACGCATGGATGCTCTCCCCGTCGGGCTCAGGAGGGGGGAGACATGCCCACAATACGTGAGGGAGCGCCGAGACGGCGACGCGCCGCGAGGGGCGAACGTCCCCACGCCGGACTGCGCGGGGACGTCCGCCACGGGTCTCAGACGCCCATGGACTGGGTGTCGTTGCTCTCCGCGCCGCCGGCCTCGGTCACGCCGTTCTTGAGGTGGTAGCGGGCGATCGCCTCACGCAGCACCTCGCCGTCGAGCTCGCCGCGCTTGACCAGGCTGGTCAGCACGGCCAGCGTGATCGACGCGGCGTCGACGTGGAAGTGGCGGCGCAGCGCCGAGCGCGTGTCGGACAGGCCGAACCCGTCGGTGCCCAGCGAGGACCAGTCACCCGGCACCCACTGCGCGATCTGGTCCTGCACGGCCTTCATGTAGTCGCTGACGCCCACGAACGGCCCCGAGGCCTGCGACAGCACCTGGGTGACGTAGGGGACACGCTGCTCGGCGTCGGGGTTGAGCAGGTTGTGCTCGTCGCACGCCAGGGCCTCGCGGCGCAGCTCCGACCAGGACGTCGCCGACCACACGTCGGCCGACACGCCCCAGTCCTCGGCCAGCAGCCGCTGCGCCTCCATGGCCCACGGCCCTGCCACGCCCGACGACAGGATGTTGGCCTTCGGCCCCTGCGTCAGCGGACCGTCGGCGAACTTGTACAGGCCCTTGAGCAGCCCCTGCACGTCGATGCCCGAGGGCTGCGCGGGCTGCAGATAGGGCTCGTTGTAGACGGTCAGGTAGTAGAAGACGTCTTCGGGCCGCTCGCCGTACATCCGGCGCAGGCCGTCCTTGACGATGTGGGCCACCTCGAACGCCCACGACGGGTCATAGGAGATCGCGGCCGGGTTGGTCGAGGCGATGAGCGGCGACTGGCCGTCCTCGTGCTGCAGGCCCTCACCGTTGAGCGTGGTGCGGCCGGCGGTGGCGCCGAGCAGGAAGCCGCGGCCCATCTGATCGCCCATCTGCCACATCTGGTCGCCGGTGCGCTGCCAGCCGAACATCGAGTAGAAGATGTAGATCGGGATCATGGGCTCGCCGTGCGTGGCGTAGGACGTGCCGGCCGCGATGGTCGAGGCCATCGACCCCGACTCGCTGATGCCCTCGTGCAGGATCTGCCCCTGCACCGACTCCTTGTAGGACAGCAGCAGCTCCCTGTCGACGGCCTCGTAGGTCTGGCCGTGGGGGGAGTAGATCTTGGCCGTCGGGAACATGGCGTCGAGACCGAAGGTGCGGGCCTCGTCGGGGATGATCGGCACGAAGCGGTGGCCGATCTCCTTGTCGCGCATGAGGTCCTTCAGCAGGCGTACGAAGGCCATGGTGGTGGCCACCTGCTGCTTGCCCGAGCCCTTGGCGAACTGCTGGTAGACCGAGTCGGCGGGAAGGTTGACGGGCTTGGCCCGGACCACCCGCTTGGGCAGCACGCCGCCCAGGGCCGCGCGGCGCTCCTTCATGTACTCGATCTCGGGGTCGTGCTCGCCCGGATGGAAGTACGGCGGCAGCTCGCCCTCGAGCGCGGAGTCGGGGATCGGCAGGTAGAGCCGGTCGCGGAACTCCTTGAGCTCGGCCTTGGTGAGCTTCTTCATCTGGTGGGTGGCGTTGCGCGCCTCGAAGTCCTTGCCCAGGGTCCAGCCCTTGATGGTCTGGGCCAGGATGACCGTCGGCTGGCCGACGTGCTCACGGGCCGCCTTGAAGGCCGCGTAGACCTTGCGGTAGTCGTGGCCGCCGCGTGACAGCTTGCGGATGTCGTCGTCGCTCAGGTGCTCGACCATCTTGCGCAGGCGGGGGTCGCCGCCGAAGAAGTGGTCGCGGATGTAGCCGCCCGACTCGACGGAGTAGGTCTGGAACTGGCCGTCGGGCGTGGTGTTCATCTGGTTGACCAGCACGCCGTCGACGTCGGCGGCGAGCAGTGGGTCCCAGTCGCGGCCCCAGACGACCTTGACGACGTTCCAGCCGGCGCCCCGGAAGTAGGACTCGAGCTCCTGGATGATCTTGCCGTTGCCGCGCACCGGGCCGTCGAGCCGCTGCAGGTTGCAGTTGATGACGAAGGTGAGGTTGTCGAGCTCCTCACGGGCCGCCAGGCCGATCGCGCCGAGCGACTCGGGCTCGTCCATCTCGCCGTCGCCCAGGAACGCCCAGACGTGGCTGCGGCTGGTGTCCTTGATCTGGCGGTTGAGCAGGTAGCGGTTGAACCGCGCCTGGTAGATCGCGCTGATGGGGCCCAGACCCATGGAGACCGTCGGGAACTCCCAGAAGTCGGGCATGAGCCGCGGGTGCGGGTAGGAGGGCAGGCCGTGGAAGCCCTGCGACAGCTCCTGCCGGAACGCGTCGAGCTGGGCCTCGTTGAGGCGGCCCTCGAGGAAGGCGCGGGCGTAGATGCCCGGCGCGGCGTGCCCCTGGAAGAAGACCTGGTCGCCGGACTCGCCGTGGTCCTTGCCGCGGAAGAAGTGGTTGAAGCCCACCTCGTAGAGCGACGCGGCGGAGGCGTAGGTGGCGATGTGGCCGCCCACGTTGGTGCGGGCGTTGGCGCGGGACACCATGATCGCGGCGTTCCAGCGGATGTAGGCGCGGATGCGCCGTTCGACGTGCTCGTCGCCGGGGAACCAGGGCTCGCGCTCCGGCGGAATCGTGTTGAGGTAGTCGGTGCTGCGCAGGCCCGGCACGCCGACCTGGTGCTCGCGGGCGCGCTCCAGCATGCGGAGCATCAGATAGCGAGCTCTGCTACGGCCCTCCGTCTTGACGACGTTGTCGAGGGACTCGAGCCACTCGTTGGTCTCACTGGGGTCGACATCAGGGAGCTGGCTGGGTAGGCCGTCGCTGATGATCGAGAAACGCTGGCGTCCGGAAGCCACTGGGTCTCGCCTTCCGAGGATGACTGATGTCTGGTCTGGGTCGCCTTCCATCCTGGTCGCTAGTCGTAGAAAGTGCATCTCTACTCGTAGGTAACCAGGACGTCCCTGCTGGCAGGGGAGTCATTGATGGCCTAGACCACCAATGATAGGACGAATCAAGGGGCTAGGGTACATGGCCGGGGTAATTTAACAAGTCCGGAAAAGCTTCGAAAATTCGCCCGCATGGCTCCGAGTATCCACCTTCGGCCGGGCCGCGTCATCCGCAGGTCGCCTTGTGCCCGCGGGAGACCCGCTCAAGCGCCTTCCGCTCTCAGCGCAACGTTTCGGTCATGATTGGGCCTGCCTCTTCCGGGTCGGTCGGCCATGCCTCTTTTCGAACGAGCTTCGCCGTACGAGTGTGGAGGTATGAATGCGACGGTTGGCGATCGGCTCCTGGTGCACGGCAACTCCGTAGGAGAGAGGGACCGCACTGGCGTGATCATCGAGGTCCAGGGCGTGAACGGCGGCCCTCCCTACACCGTGCGGTTCGACGACGGGCACACCGGGCTGGTGTTTCCCGGCCCCGACGCGGTCGTCGTGCCTCAGTAGAGTGCTCGCGTGAGATCTGAGATCATCTCCGTGGCCACGGGTTCGCGCGAGACGGTGCACGACATCACCTCCGCGTGCGCGGACTTCGCCAGGGCGCAGGGCGAAGACGGGCTGCTGCACGTCTTCGTCCCGCACGCGACCGCCGGCGTGGTCCTCGTGGAGCTGGGAGCGGGCAGCGACGACGACCTGCTCGCCGCGCTGCGCGACCTGCTGCCGGCCGACGACAGGTGGCGTCACGCCCACGGGTCGCGAGGTCATGGCAGGTCACACGTGATGCCCGCGCTCATCCCGCCGTACGCCACGGTGCCGGTCATCGGGGGACGTCTGGCGCTGGGCACCTGGCAGTCGATCGCGCTCGTCGACCTCAATGTCGACAACCCGCAACGCCAGGTTCGGCTGTCGTTTTTGTCCAATTGATACCTGCCGACCACGGCCGTACCCGTGGCGACCGTTGACGACTGAGGGTCACAGCGTGTGGACTGTCCCGAAGCGATAAACCGCATAAGCGGCCACTCAAGCAGGAGGGATAAACGTGAGCGCGACCGCGGGTCAGGCGCAGAGCGAGCGCGGCCTGGCCGAACGACTTGGCCTCAAGCCGGGTCAGGTGGTGCAGGAAATCGGCTGGGACGAGGACGTCGACGACGAGCTTCGCGATTCCATCGAGGACCTGACCGGCAACGAGCTGCTGGACGAGGAGACCGACGACGTCGTCGACGTGGTGCTGCTGTGGTGGCGTGACGGCGACGGAGACCTCTTCGACGTCCTCAGCGACGCCATGCGAGCACTCGCCGAAGGCGGCCAGATCTGGCTGTTGACTCCCAAGGCCGGGCGCGATGGCCACGTGGAGCCGAGCGACATCGGGGAGGATGCCGCTACCGCGGGTCTCTCGCAGACCAGCAGCATCTCCGCCGCCCCCGACTGGTCGGGGACCAGGCTCGTTTCGCCGAAAGGCCGACGCTAGGGAGCCAGTGCGCCGGCCGTACGGCAGGATGGTGTCCGTGATGGAACATCCTGTCGAGGTGGGCGTCCCGGCTCCGGACTTCGAGCTCCAGGACCAGCACGGCACTCCGGTGAAGCTGTCAGGCTTTCGGGGCGGGAAGGTCGTGCTGGTCTTCTATCCGCTTGCCTTCAGCGGGATCTGCCGCAGTGAGCTGGCGGCTCTGCGCGACCTCCCGGCCGACGCACAGGTCCTCACCGTCTCCGTGGACTCACTGTTCACCCATCGTGCCTGGGCGGAGCAGGAGGGCTACGTGTTCCCTCTGCTCTCCGACTTCTGGCCACACGGACAGGTCGCCCGGGCGTACGGTGTGTTCGATGACGCGAAGGGCGTCGCTCGCCGGGGCACCTTCATCATCGACGGCGAGGGCGTGATCCGGTGGTCGGTGGTCAATCCGATCGGTTCGGCGCGTGACGTCGCCGCATATACCAAGGCACTCGCCGACATTTCGTAACGGAGGACAACATGCCCTGCTATCGCTGCGGGGCCCGGCAGACCGACCCCGTTCGCGGGGCCAGCCCGTGGAAGCGCGGGGTGCGCCAGGAGGCGCAGGTGCTGATCTGTCCGGACTGCCAACGGCAGCACGATCTCGACCTCGACACGTGCGGCACCTGTCAGTCCACGGCGCTGATCTGCCGGCTCGGTGAGGTGGAATGCCGCTCCTGCGGGTCCGTACGCCTGGCGCGGGCCGACGCGTTCGCGTGCTCGGGAGCGCCGCCGGGGCTGTCGGCCGAGGTGGAGGCCGCGCTCAACCGGGTGCTCGGCCGCGCCTGACCGGCTTTCCGGACATGTACTGAGCTGCGCTATCGTCTCCTCCGTGTCCGCAACTAGTTCGTTCGTCGTCGCGCTCGACGTCGGTGGCACGTCCATGAAGGGCGGCCTGGTCAGCGAGTCCGGCGCGGTGCTGCTGAGCGAGCGGCGTGCCACCCCCCGCGAGGACGGGCCGGACGCGGTCGTGGCCGCCATCCGCGGCTTCATCGACCACCTGGCGGCCTCCGGCGACGGAGTCCCGGCAGGCGTCGGCTTGGCCGTGCCGGGACTGGTCTCCGCCGACACCGCCCTCTACGCCACCAACCTCGGCTGGCGCGACGTGCCCGCCACGGCCTTCTCCGCGCTGGACGCCCCGGTCATGCTCGGCCACGACGTGCGCACCGGCGGGCTGGCGGAGAGCGTGCTCGGCGCCGGGCGCGGCATCCCCGACTTCCTCTTCCTGCCCATCGGCACCGGCATCGCCGGCGCCATGATCCTCCAGGGGGAGCCGTACGGAGGCGCCTCGGGCTGGGGCGGCGAGATCGGCCACATCCCCGTCTTCCCCGACGGCGAGCAGTGCGCGTGCGGCCAGTTCGGCTGCCTGGAGACGTACGCCTCGGCGGCCTCCGTGGGCAGGCGCTACGGCCTCCGGGCCGGCCTGGAAGGCGTCCGGGCCGAGCAGGTGGTCTGCTCCGACGACCCGATGGCCGTCGAGGTGTGGGACGAGGCCGTGGAGGCCCTGTCGGTGGCCCTGGCCACGTACACGCTGCTCCTCGACCCCACCATGATCGTGCTGGGGGGCGGGTTGGCCGAGGCGGGGCCGGCCCTGTTCGACCCGGTGGGCACCCGGCTGGTGAAGCGGCTCGCCTTCCGGGACGCGCCCCCGCTGGTCCCGGCCGCCCTCGGCGTGGACGCCGGCATGCTGGGAGCCGCCCTGCTGGGGTGGCGGGCCGCGGGCCGCCCCGAGCTGGGGCCCGGCTGGGTGGTGGATGTGCGGCCGGAGCCGTTGGTGTCGTAAGGTGTAGTGCCGATCAGGGGCGGTTAGCTCAGCGGTAGAGCACTCGCCTTACAAGCGAGGGGTCACTGGTTCGAAACCAGTACCGCCCACCAGCGCAAAGAGCCCCGTATCCGATCATGGAAACGGGGCTTCGTGCCATTAACGTGCCATTAGCTGGTGCGGAGGATCTTTTTTGAAGATCCGTTGGCGTCTTTGGTGATCTTGGCGTTCATCGCGTCGGCGATCTTCCGGTCGGCTTCCGCCGTGCTGTGTTGGTAGATCAGCGCGGCCCGGACGGAGTCGTGTCCCATGCGCTGCATGAGATCTTTGAGACTCGCGCCTGAGCTGGCGGCGATCGTGTTTCCGGTGTGTCGGAGATCGTGGAAGTGCAGGCCCGGGGAGCCGATCTTCTTGGTGCTCTTGTCCCACTTGGCCGCGCGCCGGAAGTTGCTGCGGCGGAGGATGCCGCCTCGGGAGCCGGTGAAGATCAGCGCGTCGGCTTCGGGGGCGGTGAACTGATTGAGGTGGTCGCGGAGTGCCCCGCTGATCGCTTCCGGGATGGCGACCGTGCGGGCTCCGGCACGGGACTTGGGCGGGCCGACGAGGAGTTCGCCCGTGTCGAGTTCCACATGCTGTTGCCGAACGCTGACCGTCCGGGCCGTAAGGTCCAGGTCCATCCGACGCAGGGCGGCTACTTCGCCCCACCGCAGGCTGGCGAAGGTGGCGAGGAGGACCAGGGCGCGGAGGCGTTCCGGCATCAGGTCGGCCAGCTCGAACACCTTCGCGACGGTGAGGACCGGCCGCTCTTCCGGCTTCTCCTCACCCGCGCCCCTGATACGGCATGGGTTGCGCGGGATGATCTGATCGTCCGCCGCCGTCATGAGCACGGCCCGCAGGAAGCGATAGGCCTTGGCCACCTCGGACTGACCGACGCCGTTGCCGAGAAGCAGGACGCGCCATTCACGGATCGCAGCCGTGTCCAGCTTGCCGATGGGCATGACGCCCAGATGAGGGCCGATGTAGCGCTTGAGCAATCCCTTGTAGATCTCGACGGTACGAGGCCGGAGGTTCGTCCGTTCGGCGATCCACTTGTTCGCGTAGTCGCCGAGCTTGACCTTGGCGCGCTGGGGGTCGGTCCAGTCGCCAGTGATCAGCTTGGCCTCGATCAGCGAGAGCGCCTTTTCCGCGTCTCGCTCGCGGGCATAGGTGGTCTCACCCATGCGGAGCTTGCCGTCAGGGCCGGGGTAGCGGATCTGGAATCGGCCGGACGGGAGCTGACGGATACTGCCGAAGCGCCGCTTGCCTGGCTTGTTCGCCATCAGGCCGCCCTCTCTTCTATTGCCGAAAGATCTTGTCCCGTTGCCTTGACCTCCAGTTCGCGCAGGTGGGCTCGCCAGCGTTGGCGTTCGTGGACGGATCTGAGGAGTCGAACGGCGAGAGGTGGCACGTTGGCGTCTCCCACCGGGACGGGGCGCCAGACATAGCGGTGCGGATCGGTGGGCTCGTCGGCCTGGCCGAGAGCTTCCAGGACCCAGGTGCGCCGGTCCTGCTTGTGTTCGGCGAGGGTCTTGTTGGACCACTTGCGCGAGACGAGGACTCGGCGTCCGGCGTAGCCGAGGTGTTCGGGCTTGTGGGCCTTGCCCCGGCAGCGGCCGGGCTGCATGCCGGGCTTGGCTCCCTTGGGCTGTACGCCGTAGCGCAGCCAGTTCGGGCAGGTGGGTGAGCAGGGCTCGTAGCGGAGGGCGTCGAGCATGCGGGAGGCGTGCTGTTGCTGGGCGTGGCCGCCGTTGAGGGCGTCGCCGATGGACTTGGTGAGGTACTTGGACAGGTAGCGGATGCACTGGTCGGCGTCAGGGGTGCCCGCGAGCACGCCTTGAGCGTCGACTTGTTCGCCGAAGCGGAGCACGTGGAGGGGTTCGGCGTCCTCGTCGAGGGCGTCGAGGGCTTCGGCCCAGGTGGGCAGGACTTCGCCGGTGGCCGGATTCAGGTAGCCGGTGCCGTCCTGCCAGACGGGCAGGTGGTCGCCGTCGAAGATGACTTCGTCGGCCTGGGGCCACCAGACCTGGTGGTAGGTGGCGGCGGCGATCTGCTTGATCTCCGCTCGTGGGAGCGTTCCACGGATGGCCATGTGCAGGTGCGGCGCGAGCCGCTTCTGAGGCTCCACGGAGGCGAAGTACTGCACGTCGTAGCCCGCCACGCGGCGAAGGTTCTGCACGAAGCGATCAACCAGCTTGGAGAAGTGCAGCGCGTCCCGTGCGGCACGCCGGTAGTCGTAGGTGTCCGGATCGATCGGCACGCCGTCGCGAACCTTGCCGTACGAGGGCAGGGTGAGCGTGACGAACAGGGACGGGCGGTAGGTCTTGCCGTCCGTGCCGTGGAAGGTGCGTCCAAGGGTGGTGTTGACCATCTTGCGCTTGGGCAGGTCGGGCGCGTCCTGCCGCCGCTTGGTCGAGCGGGAGCGCTTGGCGGTCGTACGGCCGAGAACGTTGCCGCGCATGCCCGCTGCGTTGATCTCCTCGTCCAGGCCGGTGATGATCGCGTCCAGTTCGGTGGTGTCGTCGCCGGCCTTTTCGGCGGCGTCACACTGGGCTTGGTAGTCGGCGCGGAACTCCACCAGCCAGCGCTGTTCCTCGTTGGGCTCGTCGGGCGTGACGGTGGGCTCGGCGTCGAGGTGCCAGCCCTCGCGGCACTGGGCCATGCGGAGCTGCCGGTTGCGCTTGGCACACGGCGGGCACTTGCTGTCGAGGGTTGCCCCGCACGGTACGTCGATGACCTCCCACTTGCCGGTGACGATGTCGAGCCGCTTGAGCGGGATGGGCCGGATGCAGACGCCGTGTTGCTTGGCGACCTCTACGAGCACGTCGCGGGCCATCGGCATGGCTTGGCGAACGGCCCGGGGCAGGGCGCGGTCGTGCGCATGGGTCACGCGGTCCTCCCTTCGTCGGCGTCGGTGAGGGTGAGCGCGGTCTGGCCGCACTCGCGGCACTCGACCAGGGCGCGGACCGGGTCGAGCCAGAGAACGTTCAAGGTGAGGCAGGCGGCGCAGCGAAGGCCGTCGAGGAAGTGAGAGAGCGTCATGCGGCCTGCCCGTAGTAGGCGACCATGGCGCGGATATCGGCGTCGGAGACGTAGGCGGCACGGACCCGGATCGGTTCGGGCGAGGTCTCCAGCCGCATGTACGCGACGCCTGCGCCCAGCTCGGGCACCGGTGAGATGTGGTCGGCGAGCGCGCCCCGGTCACGTGCGCCGTCGCCGAGGACCATGTCCACCTGCTCGGACTCGTCGAGTCTTAGCGCGATCTTGTCGGGGAACAGGTTGCGGATGTTCATGACCTCCTTGCGTGGGTCCTGGAGTGCGGCCATGACGCCGACGCCGACCGAGCGGCCTTGGGTGGCGAGGGTGGCCAGGGCAGCGGAGATGCGCTGCCGGAGCTGCCGGTCGGGCTGGTAGGCGGTCAGGAAGGCCACTTCGTCGACGAGCACCAGGACGAACGGGTCATCGACGGTCGGGACGTGGCAGCGCTGGAGACCGGCGAAGCGGGTCGCGCGCTTCTGCATGACACTGACGGCCTCGTCGAGCAGATCGGCACAGTCGGCCGGATCGGCGGCATACCGGCCTTGGAACAGCTCCCGCCCGAAGGACAGCTCCATCAGCTTCGGGTCCAGCGCCCACACCTGGGCCAGGCCTGCCCGCATCGCGGGGAGCAAGCCGCGGATGGTATCCCACAGGAAGGACCCTTTGCCCGCTCCGGTCGCGCCCGCGATCAGGACGTGTGTGCCGTGGACCTTCAAGCGGAGTGGCTTGCCGTCCTCCTGCTTACCGATCTCGACCGGTCCGACCGATGGTTCGTCCGGGATGGGCAGAGCGGGCATGGGCGCGGCCAGCGGGTCGCTGCGCGGGAAGGTCAGCAACAGCCGGCCACCCTTGACCAGCGCGACCCGGCACGAGGTGGCGCCGAAGCCTTGGGCGAGGTTGTCGATGCGGTCGGACCACTCCTTGACCGCCTGGCCACCAAGCATCCGGACCGTGATGCGGTCGGCCCAGCCATCGCAGGTGACGCGCATCAGACGCGGCATGTAGACGCGACCGTTGACGCGCCTGGCCAGGCCGGAGACGTCCATGACCGACTGCCAGTGACGCCGGTACACCGATATCAGCCGCCACCAGGCCAGCAGCCGGAAGCCGACGAGGCGGGAGAAGGAGCCGGGCTCGGTGAAGGCCCAGGCGAGCAAGGACAGGACTACGAAGCCGAGCAGGGATGCAGCGGCAGGCCAGCCATACCAGGTCCAGACGACGCCCAGGGCGACCGGCACGGCGACGGCGACCGGATGCCGCCACGTTGTGCGGACGAGGGCGGCGAGGAAACGCCAGCCGTAGACGATGAAGGTGACGATGGCGGGAGTCTTGACGACGGCCGGGCGAAAAACGACGGCCGTGTCGGGCGTGGTGGAGACGAGGTTGCGCGCCTCGTCGCCGGGCAGCCGCTTGAACATAAACTGGGAACCTCTCGTGATGTGGAAGTTGTGGGAGAACCGAGGGGCCGCCGGAAGTTGCCGCTTCCAGCGGCCCCGCTTCGTGTCAGGCCGCCGTGTCGGTGGCGTCTGTGACCGGTGGGGCGGTGTGCAGGAGCTCGCAGTCGGCCAGGTAGCGAGCGGCGGCGTTGAAGATCTCGCGGGCGAGGTCAAGGTCGGCGTCGGTGACCGGCCCGCCCCCGGTGGTGGAGATGTGCACGTTGGCCTCCTGGGAGGCCAACTCCAGATACGGCCGCGGATTGCTCACCAGCAGACCGGAGCTGATCCGCAGGCGCGGCGTGTAGAAGGAGACACCGACGTGCGGCTCGCAGTCGGGTCGCATGGACAAGGTGACGTAGCTGTAGGGCCGGTGTTCGCTCACGCCGCCACTCCCTGACCGTCGGGCAGGCCGTAGAAGCTGCGCTCCATGGAGCGGGCGAAGCGATGGGCCTCGCGGGCGAGCTGGCGCGCGAACTCCAGGTCCGCCACCGTCACCGGCCCACTCGTGGTGACCAGGACGGAGGTGGCGCCGAAGTCGAGCGCCAGGACGGGCTCACGGCGGGCGAACGGGTGATTGAGGGTGCGGGCGGCGTACCCGGTGGTCAGCCGGATCACGCTGGTACGCGGGGTACGGCGACGGGTCATCAGGCGGCGTCCTTCCCAGCCTTGGCCTGGATGGGCTGTGCGGTCTGTCGGGGAGCGTGCATCTCGTGGACCTTGATGGAGTACGCGAGGCGTCCGGCGGCGTTGACGTAGGGCGTGACGGACATGCCGTCGAACTGGACGGGTGTGAACGGGAGCCCCGCCATCGGAGCCGGCGGCACCGGCTGGACCGGTGCGAGGATCTTGACCGCCACCGTCTTCTGGGCGGGCTTGAGGGTCGGGTCACCGTCCATGACCGCGACCTGCCAGACCAGCTCTGCGGTCTGCTTGTCGCGGGCCTGCACGAACCGGCCGTTGGACGAGGCGTCGAAGTCCTTGACGGGCTCGACCTCGCCGACGATGTAGCAGCCGTGCGGGAAGACCATGGCGAAGGTGACGGGGATGGGGCCTTGCAAAGCCATAACTACTCCTTGCTTGGATGACAGGCACTCGACCTATCAAGTAGCTAGACCGTAACCCTCCGTGACTTGCTACGTCAAGTGATTAGGTGTGAGGTGACGGGCGTGTCACCAGTGCGATAGACAGTCGCCCAAGCCGATGGCCGACATCCAGGGAGGAACTGGTGCGAATCCTGTGGGGCTGCTTAGTCGTCGCCGTGATAGCCCCGTTGGTTGGACTGTTCCTGCTGTTCATGATGCCGATGTGGCGTGACGATGCCCGGCTCGACGACTTTCACGAGAGAGTGGTCGCCCATCCGCTGCCACCCGAGACGCACAGGCGGAGTGACGGCGTCGCCACCTTTGACAAGAACTCGAGCGGGAGCGGCGACTACTGCGAGTACCGGGTTCAATTGAAGCTGCGCACCGGCTTGTCGCATATAGAGCTCTATGCGTACTACGACAAGGCCGCGATCGCGGGGGTGGACGGTGGCATGGCGCAAGTGTCTGTGGACCTGGATGACGCCGGAGACGGGGGAGCCGTCATCGTGGAGTTCCGCGACATCAGCCCCAGCGATTGGGACATCCGCTGCACATAGACGGCAGCCTGATCACGTGATCGGGTATGCGTCTTCCAGCTCGTGCCGGTCGGCGGGAAGCAGGACTTCTACGACGGCCAATGGCCGGCCGGAGGCATCGCGGACGGCGCCGAAGACCGCCAGGAGCGGGATGGTCTTGGGCATTGCCAGTTGCTTGGCTTCGTCGGCCGAGGGCATGCGGGCGGTGATCTGTTCCATGATGTGATCGAAGCGGACGCCCTTGCGCGCCTGAAGGTGCTCGCGGAAGCCCTGCCGCAACGGCTCGCCGCTGGTCAGATCCGTCCCCTCGGACAGTTCCAGGGGCAACCAGAGCGACACCAGCTCGGTTGGCTCGCCCTCACGTGTGATCAGCCGCCGACGCAGGAACACCTTGCTCTTGGGCTGCACATCGAGCAGCACCCCAACCCGATTCGGTGCGGCCACCGCGCCCACTTCGACGACCTCACCCGTGGAGCCGGTCTCGGGCGCGGTCAAGTACGCCTGCCCGGGGCGCTTCTGCTCAACGGAGGCCATCGCGGGACGGCCGCGCACGAACCGGCCCTTGCCCTGCTGGGACTCGATCCAGCCTTGCTCACGCAGCACCCGCAGCGCAGCGACGACGGTGGGCCGGGAGACGCCGAACTCCCCGATGAGCTGGTGCTCACTGGGAAGTAGGGAGCCTGGAGGATAGGTTCCCGACTCGATGCGCCCCTGAAGAGCCTGCACAAGCTGCGCATACTTCGGCGGTACGGACTCTAGCGACATTACGACCGTCCAACACCCGACAGGTTGTTTTACCAAGTTTAGCGTAACCGGCTTGCCACCGGCTGTCCACGCGCTTCATGGAAGCGGGAGTTGAACATAAGAAACCGGCAGGCAGCGCAGTGGCCGGGCTGGGAAGGGCGCCGCGGGGGCTGCCACTGCAACTGCCTGCCGGGCGAGGCGCGACGAGACAAGGTGGCGGCGACCCTTACCCCTCCGGTAGGGACCACGCTTGTCTCGCCGCGCCGGTCATCACCTGGCGATGTACTCAGCCAGAAGCTTCGCCGCGCCTGCCGGGTCGCTGACCGGGTGCCGTTGCTCGGCGCTCTGCCAGGAGTAATAGGCCCCGCCGAACCCGACGAACACCCACACCGGCATCCCCGGCTCTCGCCTGTGCACCATGAGCGCGGTGTTGTTGTCCCGCAGCTCGGCATTGACGCCGAGGTTCGTGAGCTGGTCGCGCAGCCGGACGAGCATGTCGCCCTCTTCCTGGTTCGACGGGAAGCCGTTGGTGGCCACCGCCTGCATGATCGAGTTCATTTCCCGTTCCCTTCGGCCTGGCCGCCTCCGAGGCAGTCGAGACACTCTCGCTCCTCACTAGGGGTCTGATCTGGATCGCAGTCGCCGATGAGGAGCGCACGGCGCGAGTCGCGCAGCTTGTTCCCGCGTCCCCGACACCCGGGGCACGGCGACGTCTTGCTTGTCTCGTCTGGCCGGATCACCGTCGCCATCTCCTCGTTCATCCGGCGTTCCCTGTGGCGGGAGGCCGCGTGACGTACCGTGGTTGATTGATGACAAGTCCACCGGCAACCGAGTCTGAGCAGGACCCCCGAACGGCCCCCTCATTTCCCCTTTCGAGCCCCCAGCCGGGAGGAAGACCCGAAGATGCCCGACTACGTCCCCAACGTGCGCCTTCGCGCCTGGCGCAACCAGGAGAACCTCAGCCGCGCCCAGATGGCCGAAAAGATCAACGCCACGCCGATTGGACTCGCGCAACGGCTGACCTGCGACGAGGAGCGAATCCGGCGCTGGGAAGCAGGCGAAGTCAAGTGGCCGCGCACCGAATACCGGCTCGCGCTGACCCAACTGACCGGGAAAGAACCGGAAGAGCTCGGATTCTCCCAAGGGAGGCAGAACGAAAGCCGCCTCATCGAGGCCCGCGTCATCCCGGCCGACGCCCTCCGCGCCGAGGCCGACCTGTACGGAACCATGGAACTCGCCCAGCAACTCCAGGCATCCGACGTCGGAACCGGAACCCTGGAGGCCCTTGCCGAGGCCGTCGATCTCCTGTGCCGCGCCTACCCCGTCGTACCCGCAGGCGCCCTACGCGACCGCACCCAAAAGCGCCTGGCGCAGATCAACCACCTGCTCGCCGGACGCCTCACCCTGGACCAGCACCGCGAACTGCTTGTGACCACCGGCTGGCTCACTGCCCTGCTGGGCTGCGTCCACTACGACCTAGGGGAGAGGGAAGAGGCCGAAACAGCCCGACGCGCCGCCTTCGAAATGGGCCGCCAGGTCGGACACGGCGAACTCATGGGCTGGGCACACGAAATGTCAGCGTGGTTCGCCCTCGTCGAAGGCCGCTACGAAGACGTCGTCACCGCCGCCCGCATGGGTCAGGCCGTAGCCGGCACCAGCAGCGCCATGGTCCAACTCGCCCTCCAAGAAGCCCGCGGCCTGGCCCGCATCGGAGACCGTCGAGAAGCCGACCGCGCCCTCACTCGCGGAGCCGAAGTCCTCAGCAGCCTGCCCATGCCCGACCACCCAGACCACCACTTCGTCTTCGACCACGCCAAGTGGGTCTTCTACGCCGCCACCTGCTACACATGGCTCGCAGACGACGACCGTGCGGAAGAACACGCTCGTGAAACCATCCAGATGCACATGCGCCCAGATGGAACTTCGAATGCCCCGATGCGTGTCGCCGACGCACACATTGATCTCGGGATAGTTCATGCACGTCGGGGTGATCTCGATGCTGCAGTGGAACATGGCTTGGCAGCGTTCGACATCGATCGACGGTCCCTCAGCGACCTGGTTAATAGGGCGGGAGATCTTGACCGTGTTCTGCGCCAGCGCTACCGCCGCGAGACTCTGGTCCAGGAGTTCCGTGAGAGGTTCAGCACCGCGCGTCATGCTCTCACAAGGCGAAATCCCGAACTATTGGACTAACATGCAATAGTGTGGTGGTAACCGTAAAGTCGGTGCATAGCCTGGCTCTGACCCGCTACCCTCCGAACATGACAACAGGTGCCCAAGATGCGTTGCCTCCCGACGTCGTATGCCTGGGCTTCATGCAATGGGTTCACTCCTTGGCCATGGAACAACTGGGCACGACGCAGTACTCGACGTCCGGACCACAGTCGCCAATAACTGGTGTAAGCGACACTTGGCGATTTGCGCGCCCCGACGGCTCAGGTTTTGATCTCTCGCTGAATGCTGATGGGAGTCAGTGGGTTGTTGGAGCGGATGCAGGCTTCGATGCCGACAGAATTGGATCAATAATCGCGCGCGCGGCAGCGGCTGTAAAGAATCAGGAGTTCGGCGAGAACATCTGCTATATAGCCCAATTGGCATCACTGTCGCCCGAAATTGGGTCGCAACTAGCTGTACAGATGCTGCGGATACTCGGTGATCAGCGGCCTACCGAGGGCCGCCGCCGGCTATCTAATCACGCGATCTTGGAATTTTGCACGGATAGAGAAGAGGGAAAGGACTATCTGTTTGTCCCTGACACGCGCATTACCGTCTATATCTACGCGCCCGGACCCACGGCAGGCCCTCTCAGCGCGAAATTCGCAAGCAATATTCTCGAAACAGTTCGTTTGATCTGCAGCCTCGCTCTCGGCCGGCCGGTTTCCGGGCCGCCTGCTATCTTCCCTGCGAAGGGTGGTGATGCCGAATTGGCTCGGCAGCTCCAGTTCGACCAGAGCATTTTGACATTGGCAAGAAACGGAGTGTCGCTTGACGTCTTTGCGGAATTGCTTGCGCTTGCAGATTTTTCGGGCGTAGATAAAATTCGTAGGTCGCTGGCGGCATACGACTCAGCGATACAGCAGAGCAATCCCGATGCCGCAGTAATGCTCTTCGTATCTGGCATCGAAGCCATATCGGCGCCAGGGCCAAAATGGGGATCGGAGTCCGCTGGGGCTCGATTTGTTTATGCGGCAGAGAGTTTGTGCCTGGAGGCGGTCGATGCGCTCGTAAACCACGCCAACGTTGAGACGGCCTTCGATATCACCCTGCGTGGCAAGATCGAAAGGCGTAGGAAGCGCCTATTGTATGCACTCTATGACCGGCGCTCTGTTCCCACTCATACGGGTCTTTCGATGGCGGCTGGCATGTTCGATGCCTTCGGCGATCCGCGCTCTATTAGAGTTGCCCTGGTATCGGAGCTGCACTGGCAGATGATTCTAGGGTACATTCTCGCTCCGAGGTCGTTCCTCGTAGGACACCCGGAGGTAGATCCGAGAAAGGCGACAAGCGAATGACTTATCGACTGCGACACTATATCCCACCTCCTATTTCGCCAGCCAGCTTGCGTCTTTGGCCTTATTTCGCAGTCGATGGATGTCTCCGAACGCCTTTTCCACGTCCTTCTTGTTGCTGAGGGCTTTCTCTAGAAACGCTTTAAGTACGACATCTTCGTCATATGCAGGCTTGCCTTCGAGTTCCTTCAGGTCAAGCTCGCCTCTAACTAACTCTACGAGTGCTTCCTCGCGCAACCTCATGGCAGCCAGACGTAGGGTAGCTGGGGCGATCTGAGCTTGAGATTTAGCTTCGGCGCCTTCGAGTCCCTTGATGACGAGGGCTGCATCGTCTGCTAACTCAAGGGCGGTGGAGACCGTAGCGAAATTCCGTGCAGTTAGCCGCAGGGTGCTCACTAGGTTTCTGAGTTCTTGATAATCAACCTCGATCTGCTCGGTATCCTGCATGATCGATGCGGGATTGAGAAGCTTCAGATGCCTCTCACGTATGCGAGCGGAGCGGGTGACTATCTCGCTAGCGATCTTTAATTTCTCGTCACGCAAGCGCTGCTCGCGCTCATGTTGCCATTGGCGTGTCTGGCTTCTAGCTGAAAGTCTAGCGCTAAGCGTAACTCCTCCCAGGGCGGCAGCAGCAGAGAGGAGGGCGGCTACGAGGGCGTTCCACATGTCGCCATTGTGATTGTTATAGAGCTCTGCTGGCCACTCTGCGGAGTTCAGTGCGGAGGTGTTGCCGAATTGTGCTCTTGAGGATCAAGCGGCGGCGCGGCGCGCCGCCGTACCCCCGGCCCTCCGCCCGCCCGCCGTCCGGGCGTGCGGCCTGGGGGCCGGTCCCGAACGGCGGCGGGACGCCGGGCCGGGCACCGCACGCCGGCTCGCCGTACGGATCGAACGCTCCGACTGGCGTTGCCGCGCCGCCTTACAAGTGCAGCCCTACGATCGCCACTGCATGGCTGGCCGCCAAACGTGCTTGGGGGCGATCGACGATCCAGGGTTCGTTCCTCACCCTGGCTCACCGGAGAACGTGGCTGATCTCTGCCGATCTGGCGAGGCCATGCTTATCGCTGCAGATGTGGATCGTGCTCATGCCGGACCGGGCCGGGGTGGGCGCGGCACCAGTCCACGACGCGGTATGTGATGCGGTCGAAAGGCGCGTCATTGGTGAGGGGGCGTTCGAAGTCGGCCAGGCGATCCAGGTCCATGGCCAATTCCGCCAAGATCTCCCCTGTGAAGAGCCCCGACCTGGTGAGCGTCTGGCGCAGGTAGGCCAGGAGGCGTTCGTGGTGCTCGTCCCAGTTGATGTTGCCGTTGCGCTGTGCCTCATCTCGAAGTTTTTCGACTGCACGCAACAGCTCGCCTTGGACGGTGTCCGCCTGGCCTCGACGTGGCACATGGGTCTGCCAGATCCTGCGAGCATCAGCGCCATAGGACTCATCCATGGCGGCCACCGTACAACCATGCCGCCAGCTTCGCTTGCGTGCCATCTGCGTGCCGCAAGGCAGGGCCATACCGTGCCAGATGCCGCCGCCGAGTCCCACGTCAGGGGCATGATCGCCGTGCCATTAGCGTGCCATTAGACTGAATCGATCATGACATAGCGAGCGCGCTACGGGTGCGGGGTGCAGGTCCAGACGTACAGCCAAGGGATCATGGCTCCTTACAAGCGAGGGGTCACTGGTTCGAACCCAGTACCGCCCACCAGCGCAAAGAAGTCCGGTAGTGATCTTGCTACCGGGCTTCGTGCCATTAGGTCGCGTTGATCTAAGGTGCTCATGGGTTTCTGGACTATCCTTCGGCTGCTGTGATGTAGGCGAGGTTGGGGTCGCGGAAGAAGCTGCGGATGAGAGCCGGTGTCTTCTGCAGGCGCCGGAGTCCGGAGAGCATGAGGGCTTTCACCTGCTGA